>NZ_JBFDUZ010000006.1 GCF_040719145.1 Paenibacillus sp. JQZ6Y-1 | reverse complement strand
CCTGCACGTTTGGTGATGATGGCGGAGGGGTTCCACACGTACCCATCCCGAACACGACCGTTAAGCCCTCCAGCGCCGATGGTACTTGGACCGCAGGGTCCTGGGAGAGTAGGACGTTGCCAAGCGAAACGTAAGACTAGCCGCTCCTTGAGAGTGGCGACTATTCCCTGATAGCTCAGTTGGTAGAGCACTCGACTGTTAATCGAGTTGTCACAGGTTCGAGTCCTGTTCGGGGAGCCACGCTCTCATAGCTCAGTAGGTAGAGTGCATCCATGGTAAGGATGAGGTCACCGGTTCGAATCCGGTTGAGAGCTTCTCAGTGAGGCCCGTTGGTCAAGGGGTTAAGACACCTCCCTTTCACGGAGGTAACAGGGGTTCGAATCCCCTACGGGTCATTCTTTTCTTCTTTATGAAAAGATAAGCAGTAAAGGTTTGTCAGTGCTTTATAACAAGGATTAGGTACGACATATATGCAGAGACTAGCATTGCCTTTACGAATAACTAATACTTATGGAGACTTAGCTCAGCTGGGAGAGCATCTGCCTTACAAGCAGAGGGTCGGGGGTTCGATCCCCTCAGTCTCCACCATCGTTATTTTCATGACGTTGGGGATTAGCCAAGCGGTAAGGCAACGGACTTTGACTCCGTCATGCATAGGTTCAAATCCTATATCCCCAGCCATCATGAGCCATTAGCTCAGTTGGTAGAGCACCTGACTTTTAATCAGGGTGTCGAAGGTTCGAGTCCTTCATGGCTCACCATTTTCACTATGATTCACATGCGCGTGTGGCGGAATTGGCAGACGCACTAGACTTAGGATCTAGCGTCTTACGACGTGGGGGTTCAAGTCCCTCCACGCGCATACCTTATGTTGCGGACGTGGCTCAGCGGTAGAGCATCGCCTTGCCAAGGCGAGGGTCGCGGGTTCGATTCCCGTCGTCCGCTCCATTTGCGCCCTTAGCTCAGCTGGATAGAGCGTTTGACTACGAATCAAAAGGCCAGGAGTTCGAATCTCTTAGGGCGCGCCATATTTTTATTTTCATATTTCTGCATATCGGGATGTAGCTCAGCTTGGTAGAGCACCTGGTTTGGGACCAGGGGGTCGCATGTTCAAATCGTGTCATCCCGACTTGTATGCGGGTGTAGTTCAATGGTAGAACTCCAGCCTTCCAAGCTGGTAGCGTGGGTTCGATTCCCATCACCCGCTCCAATTTATAATCAAGACCGGAAACGGTCTTTTTTTGCTATATGGACATATTTTTATATCTGCTATCTCTACATACGTGTGATTGTCATTTTGACAAATAGGTCTAATTTAATATTCACACGTTAAAGGATTGTAGTATAATGATGTAGTGCGATAACGCTGTGAAGTCATTATGAGTGAATGATGAAATCTTTGCATAAATAATCATAACTATTAAATTAATTAAAGTATTCGCTGATGCTTTGTTGTATGATGTTAAGAAGATGTTAACCTTCATTAGAATCAACACCGGTGGGGAACGATAGGAGGAGAAGCATGTCTGAGTTGACAGTGAATGTAAGTAAAAACCATTCTAACAATCTGCTACGGCGCGATGTACGCTTTTTGGGAAATATCCTTGGTGAAGTACTTGTACATCAGGGTGGCCAAGAGCTGCTGGATATCGTGGAGAAGATCCGCGAGCTGAGTAAATCGCTGCGTGCAGTATCTTTGCCAGAAGTATTTGAGGAGTTCAAAACGTTGATCCGCAATCTGGATTCAGATAATCGGCATCAGGTTATACGGGCTTTCGCCATTTATTTTCAACTGGTCAACATTGCGGAGCAGAACCATCGTATCCGTCGCAAACGCGATTACGAGCGTTCGGCAGGAGAAACGGTTCAATCTGGTTCTATGGAAAGTGCAGTGCAACAGCTGAAAAAGCACAACTTTACAGCTGAACAAGTAGAAGCTCTACTGGCTGACCTGTCACTTGAGCTGGTAATGACTGCGCATCCGACAGAAGCAATGCGTCGCGTTATCCTTGATATACACAAACGCATTTCTGAAGATGTGAAATTGCTCGACAATCCGACTCTAACGTTCCGTGAACGCGAACAGCTACGTGAGAAGCTGCTGAACGAAGTGATTACACTTTGGCAAACTGATGAGCTGCGTGATCGCAAACCGACGGTTCTGGATGAAGTACGTAACGGGATGTATTATTTCCATGAAACGTTGTTTGATGTATTGCCGGAGTTGTATCAGGAACTGGAACGCTCACTGGCGAAGCATTATCCCGATCATCACTGGCATGTACCGGGCTTCCTACGCTTCGGTTCTTGGATTGGTGGCGACCGTGATGGTAACCCATCTGTAACGGCAGAAGTAACATGGAAAACGCTGCAAATGCAGCGTAAGCTGGCGATTCGTGAATATCAACGTATTTTGCGCGATATGATGAACTCGCTGAGCTTTAGCACTACGATTATTGATGTATCGGAAGAATTGCTTTCTTCCATTCAAAAGGATCGTCTGCATGTGACGATTGATAAAACGTATAGCTGGAACAACGAGAACGAACCTTACCGTATCAAAATCGCGTATATGCTGCGTAAACTGAATAATATCGTCGACGATTCCAAGCGTGGTACGATGGAACGTTACAACCATGTCTCCGAACTGCTGGAAGACCTGTGGACGATTGATAAGAGTCTGCGTCATCATTATGCCGATTATGTAGCAGATACGTATGTACAGAAGATGATTCGTCAGGTGGAGCTGTTTGGTTTCCATACTGCTACATTAGATGTACGTCAGCATAGTCAAGAGCATGAAAATGCACTGAAAGAAATTCTTGCTGGTATGCAGATTGTGGAGGACTACTCTACTCTGAGCGAGAATGAGAAAATCGAATTGCTGGGCAAGCTGATGACTGATCCTCGCCCGCTGACTTCTCCATACTTTCATTACACGGAAAGTACAGAAGAATGTCTGGCGGTGTATCGTACGATTGCCAAAGCACAACAGGAATTCGGCAAAAACTGTATTTCTAGTTACCTGATCAGTATGACTCAGGGTGCAAGTGATATTTTGGAAGTCATGATCTTTGCCAAAGAGACAGGGCTGTTCCGCTTGCTGCCGGATGGCAAAGTGCATTGTACGGTTCAAGCCGTGCCTCTGTTTGAAACGATTGATGATCTGCACGCAGCTCCGCAAATTATGCGCAGCGTATTGGATCTGCCTGCTTATCGTGCGGCTGTTGCTTCGATGAATGATCTGCATGAGATTATGCTCGGTTACTCTGATAGCAATAAAGACGGTGGTGTGGTAACTGCGAACTGGGAATTGCGTCTAGCGCTGAACGACATCACAGCGATGGGACAGGAATACGGCATCAAGCTGAAATTCTTCCATGGTCGCGGCGGTGCGCTCGGACGTGGCGGTATGTCGCTGGATCGCAGTATTATGGCTCAGCCGCCGCATACGATCGGTGGCGGCATCAAAATTACAGAGCAGGGTGAAGTACTGTCTTCTCGCTACTCGCTGCAAGGCATTGCTTATCGCAGTCTGGAGCAGGCAATCTCTGCGCTGATTACATCAGCAGCGATTGCTCAGACAGGCGAGCCAGCTGGTGAAAATAATAAAGAGTGGGATAACATTGTCCGTGGTATTTCGGAAGTGTCCCTGAACAAATATCAGGATCTAATTTTCCGTGATCCAGACTTTATGAATTTCTTCAAGCAATCCACGCCATTGCCGGAGGTTGGCGAGCTGAATATCGGTTCTCGTCCATCCAAACGTAAAAATAGTGATCGTTTTGAGGATTTGCGTGCGATTCCTTGGGTATTTGCTTGGACACAAAGCCGTTATCTGCTACCTGCTTGGTATGCAGCCGGAACGGGTATCCAGCATTTTTATCAGGATAAGCCGGAAAACATGGCAGAACTGCAACGGATGTACAAAGAATTCCCATTCTTCAAAACGCTCATCGATACGCTGCAAATGGCGATTGCTAAAGCGGATTTGACGATTGCTCGTGAATATGCCGGTATGTGCAAGGATGAAAGCTATCGTGCTCGTATCTTCGGTATGATCGAGGACGAGTTCAATCTGACGCGTGATCTGGTATTGCAAATTAGCGGTCAGCAGGAAATTCTGGATAATGTACCGGTCATTCAAGAGTCGGTACGTTTGCGTAATCCATATGTGGACCCACTGAGCTATTTGCAGGTGCAATTGCTGAGCGAGCTGCGCGATATTCGTGAAGAAGGCTCGGATGATGCTGAATTGTTGCGTGAAGTGTTGCTGACGATCAACGGCATTGCTGCAGGTCTGCGCAATACGGGCTGATTGTAGGAAATGATTTGAGATAATGATGTAATTATATAGAGGAAGGATACTATTTAGGTCTTGTAAAATAGTATCCTTTTTTCTTATCATCGTTTGTTCGTTGTTCGTTGTTCGTTGTTCGTTGTTCGTTGTTCGTTGTTCGTTGTTCGTTGTTCGTTGTTCGTTGTTCGTTGTTCGTTGTTCGTTGTTCGTTGTTCGTTGTTCGTTGTTCGTTGTTCGTTGTACGTTGCGTTGTGAGCGCTGGATTTACGAGGTGTGAGTTGTGGATGTTGTTTAGAATAGGTAATGATAGGTAATGAGCAAGAAGACCGGGCGGTATGAGCGATTCTAAGAGAAGTGGTGCATATATAAGCTGTATCAATCACCTCATATAGACATAAAATGTGTAAATTTTGATATTTCGTATACAAAGTACGTCTAATTGTAAATTATCAAAGGATTAAGATTGCAATTTACGGAATCATCCAGTACGATTTTAAGTGGATTGTAAAATGGTTTACACAACAAACAATATACATATCGGGAACATAGTTTGGGGGAGTGATGGTGGATAATCTGGATACGAGATTGGCAAAGCTGGCGCTAAAAGGTGATCAGCGCGCATTTGCCGAGATCGTTGATTTATACAAGGACAAGCTGTTTCATCTTGGCTATCGGATGCTAAGCAATCGCCATGAAGCGGAAGATGTAGTGCAGGAGACATTTTTGAGAGTGTACAAAAATTTGGATCGCTATGATCCGAAGCAGAAATTCTCAACATGGATCTATCGGATTGCGACCAATCTGTGCATTGACCGGCTGCGTAAGCGCAAGCCTAGCTTCTCGCTGGATGCCGAGCTGAATGATCAGGACAATACGGACGGTTATGCGCTGATTCCAGGCGACGAACGAACACCGGAAAGCGAATATATGCTGACAGAGACGCAGCAGCTTATTCATCAAGCAATCGATTCGCTGCCGGATAAGTACAAAACGGTCATGGTGCTTCGTTATTTGCAGGAGCTATCCTTGCAGGAAATTAGCGATGTCATGGATATGCCCGTGACGACGATCAAGACCCGGGTTCACCGTGGTCGGGAATTTTTGCGTAAAAAGTTAGAAAATAAGCTGTAAAGCCTATGTAACAACCCTACAGCAACCGTGTAAAATAAACCGGTTGGCATGGAATGATATTCAAAAAATCTTTCTGCTTTTTTGAAACATTCCTAAAGCTGTACCGTATGTAACAGAGTATTCGCGGTTCCAGACATTGTGCTTGTATGGTATGATGCTCGAAGCGCTATTTTACGAGAAAGGAATGGCTCATATGGATTGCAAACTGGCCGTCACTTATATGCATGAGTACCTGGACGGCGATTTACCCGATGAACAGGCGGATGAGCTAAATCAGCATATGGCTGAATGCTCGGAATGCCGTGCCGCTTTTAAAGAGCTGGAGCAAACGGAAATGCTCTTATTTGCCGTCAATCACCGTAAACCGCCAGTATCTGATGAGCTCACTGACCGGATCATGCAGTCACTGCCGAAGCCGAAGAAAAAGTCAGCCTGGGTTACTTGGTTGAAACGTCATCCGGCATTGACCGCAGCAGCAGCGTTTTTCGTCATTTTGCTTGGAACCCTGCCGTTGTGGGATGAAGGTCCTGAGATGATCGTCAAGGGGCAAAATCTGGATCAGGTTGTGATTGAAGGGAACACTGTCATCGTACCGGAAGGCAAAACGATTGCCGGTAATTTAACAATAGAAAAAGGACAAGCTAGGATCTACGGTGATGTCGAAGGCAATGTAACAGTCATCGACGGTAGCGTATTTCAGGCAAGTACCGCTCATATCTCTGGACAAGTTCAGACGATCGATCAGGCGGTAGGCTGGCTTTGGTATAAGATTTCAACTGCATTCTCGGATGTCGCCTCTACCAATTAAATGAACAATCGAAAGGCGCCTCTTGTACAAGATGGCGTCTTTTTTGTGTGTTTTGCCTATGTTCTTTGCATGTTATACAAAAAAGCGTGTAAAATAAGAAAATAGGAATACCATCCATCTCATGCACAACTCATTTTGCTTCATCTTATGACTTGAATTGAATTTTCTGAAAAAGAACGCAAACTTGTCTACAAGTTGGGGTAATAGGATAATAGTTGGTGCATGGAACGAACGCTGCGATCGTAAGACGCGCGGCATGATCGAACAATGGATTGGAATGAATTTAGCGGTTGGGATATTGAACTGCTCGAAATTCTACCCCTGAACATTTTCTGCCATGCAATACATTCATGACTTGTTAAGGTTCCACCAGATAGAACATAACGGGGGTTGCAGTATGGAGTATTTTGCGGACTTAACATGGAAAGATTCCATTAAAGATATTATCGATATTTTGATCGTGACGTATATTATTTATCAGCTTATTTTGCTGGTACGTGGTACGCGTGCGGTACAGCTATTAAAAGGGATTCTCGTGCTGGTTGTTGTCTGGGCGCTGAGCAGCTGGTTTGATCTGTATACGCTCAAATGGCTGATGAACCAAGCATTTACCTTTGGTGTGCTCGCGATCTTTATCATTTTCCAGCCGGAGCTGCGGCGCGGTCTGGAGCAGCTGGGGCGTGGGAAGATCTTTGGGCGAACGGTAGCGGACGATGAAGAAATTACACGAATGATCGGTGAAATGATCAAGGCGGTGAATTATTTATCACGTCGCAAAATCGGAGCACTGGTCGTATTTGAACGAACAACGGGGTTGAACGAATACACCGAATCGGGTATCAAAATGCAGTCTGCGATCAGTTCGGAATTGCTGATTAATATTTTTATCCCGAATACGCCGCTGCATGATGGCGCGGTTATCGTTCAGGAGCAGAAAATTGCCGCGGCAGCCTGTTATTTGCCATTATCGGAAAATCCGTTTATTAGCAAAGAACTGGGAACGAGACACCGCGCAGCGATTGGGATCAGTGAAGTGGGCGATGCCATTTCCTTGATCGTTTCGGAAGAGACGGGTCAGGTTTCGCTGGCGATGAATGGTCAGGTCGTACGTGATATTAACGAGGAATCGTTGATTGCCAAGCTTCATGAAGCACTCAAGCCGAACGTAACGACCGAGAAGAAAATCCCATTCTGGAAGCGGAAGGGGGGCGGCCGTGATGATGGACAAATGGATCAGTAATAATACGGTTGCCAAGGTACTTGCCCTTGTTGTGAGTTTATTATTATGGGTAATGGTACATATGGATAATAATACCATGCCTACTTCGACGTCATCAGCGGCGATGGGCACAAGTGTTATCCATGATGTGGAAGTACAGCCCTACGGATTTGACGAGGACAAATATGTATTAAAGTCGATTTCACCAACAACGGTCAATATCGAGGTACGAGGACAGTCGGATTTAATTTCTTATTTTTCCAAGGACAACTATAAGGCGAAGATCAATCTCGCCGATATTAAAGGTGCAGGAACCGTCACACTGCCGATTATTGCGGAAACACCGGCTAGTGTGCAGTATGTATCTTCCACGCCGGGCTTTGTACGGGTAACGATTGAGGAGAAAACGTCCAATTCGTTTACTCCGCAAATTAGCGTGCAGGGAGAACCAGCAAGCGGCTATCAGAAGGGCGATCCGGTCATTACCGATGATACGGATAAGGTCAATGTGACGTTGCCGCAAAGTCGTTTGGCTCAAGTCGGATCGGTACGTGGTGTGATTAATATCGCCGGTGCCAATGATACGGTCAGCAAGACGGTAACGCTGTCTGTATACGACAAGGGTGGCAATGCGATGGAGGATGCAACTGTGTCGCCATCTACCGTCAAGGTGGAAGTACCGATTGGAGCATCTTCACGCAAGCTGCCATTGAATCTGAGCTATACTGGTCAATTGCCAGATAATCTGGTGCTGGCGGGAACCGAGGTCAGTGCAGATGAGGTCACTGTGTATGGCTCTGAGGAAGAACTAGCAGCGCTGGGTAATTCGGTCACCGCATCAGTCAATCTAAGTTCGATTGCGAAGGCGGGTACAACTACGTTAACAGCGAAGCTAGATATTCCAGAAGGTACGGATCGGGTGTCGCCTTCAACGGTGCAGGTAACGATTACGACAGAGGAATTCTCTGAACGGACCGTGCAAAATGTACCGGTGAAGCTAAGCGGACTCGGTACCAACTTGGAAGCTACCATTACGCAACCGGACAGTCAGCAGGTATCTGTCAGCATCAAAGGCGCACCTGATGCGATTCAGGCGGTGAGACCGGAGGACATTACGGCAACTGTCAATCTGAGTGGACGTGTAGCAGGTACGTATAAGCTGCCAGTACAGGTCGTTCTACCGGAAACGGTTAGCTTGTCCAATCCGGGTGAGCAGATTACCGTGACCGTAACGGTGACGGAGAGTGCTACAACAACGCCGCCGGATAATGGGCAAAATGGCGGCACAACCGGTAACGGAAATGATAGCGAAACAGGCACCGGTGGTGCCACAAATGGCAATACAGGTAATGATAACGGCGGTTCAGAAGGCACAACACCGCCAGACAGCAGTAATCCCGATTCCACTGGCGATACAGATAGCAGCAATAGTGCTGAGCCTGCGCCAGATGGGACGAATGGCAATACAGATGGGAATACGAATAATGAAGCAGCTCCTTCCGGTACAACCGAAGGAGCTGCCGCAGGTAGCGGCACCTCTACTGCTGCTCCGCCGCCTCAGAATCAGATGATTGATCAGGCGCTAGGAGTACCTGCTGTATCATCGAGTACCTATCACTGATTGCATGGATATAAGCAGTACAGTATTGACAGTACCAAGGGTAAAGACGTATAAAGGAAAGGTTATGATGCACAATCGGTCATTTGCATAAATGACCGATTGTGTCATGGAAACCTATAACCTCTACACATGGGATGAATACCCAATACGGATATGAGATTCCAACTGAATATCAAACATAAGGAGCACAATTCATGGGTAAATATTTCGGAACAGACGGCGTACGTGGTGTCGCCAACAAAGAACTGACAGCAGAGATGGCATATCAAATTGGTCGTTGTGGCGGCTATGTACTGACACACGGTGCGGAGAAACCAACCGTCGTGATTGGTATGGATACGCGCATTTCCGGTCTGATGCTGGAATCGGCGCTGATCGCAGGGATGCTGTCTATCGGTGCACATATTGTGCGTCTGGGTGTCGTAAGCACACCGGCAGTCGCATATATTACACGATTGCTCAAAGCAGATGCAGGTGTAATGATCTCGGCTTCGCATAACCCGGTTGAAGATAACGGTATCAAATTCTTTGGCGGCGACGGCTTCAAGTTGTCTGACGAAACAGAACTGCGCATTGAAGCGCTGATGGATGCAGAAGAGGATACACTGCCACGTCCAGTCGGTGCAGAACTGGGAACGATCGTTAACGATGATGAATCCAAGTTCAAGTATTTGGAGCATTTGAAATCGACCATTACGCATTCCTTTGAAGGTTTGAAAATTGTAATGGATTGCGCTAACGGTTCGGCATATGAACTTGCTCCAGCATTGTTCAAAGAGCTGGGCGCGGAAGTGATCGCTATCGGTGCAGAGCCAAATGGTTTGAACATCAATGATCATTGCGGCTCTACACACCCAGAGCAGCTGAAAGAAGAAGTGATCCGTCATCAGGCGCAAATCGGTCTTGCCTTTGACGGCGATGCGGATCGTCTGATCGCTATTGATGATAAAGGTGAAGAAGTAGATGGCGACTACATTTTGTGCATTTGTGGTGACGCGATGAACCGTGCAGGCAAACTGAAGGACAGCACTATCGTCTCCACTGTTATGAGCAATATTGGTTTCTACAAAGCGACCGAAGAGCTGTCTCTGCGCACCGCACAAACAGCTGTCGGTGACCGTTATGTAATGGAGGAAATGAGACGTGGCGGTTATACGCTCGGCGGCGAGCAATCTGGTCATGTGATTTTCTTAGATTATAATACAACGGGTGACGGGATTCTGACGGCAGTACAACTGGTAGACACACTGGTTGGTTCTGGCAAAAAGCTGAGTGAGCTGAAATCCATGATGAGCAAATACCCACAGGTGCTGGTCAATGTGCGTGTAGAAAGCAAAGCGCGCTATGAAGGCAATGAAGGCATTGCGGCTGCGGTGAAAGACGTAGAAGGCAAGCTGGGCAGTAACGGTCGTGTGCTGGTGCGTCCATCTGGTACGGAATCGTTGATTCGTGTTATGGCAGAAGGTCCAGACAAGGACGAGCTGGAGCAATTCGTTGCTCAGATTGCTGATGTCGTGAAAAAGGAACTCGTTTAAACCGATTCTTGCATAATATAGAAAATGGAATGGCAAAGCCTGCTGTTGTACATGAATCCTCATGTGCCAGCAGGTTTTTTGTTTAGGATGATCTATAGATGGGGAGACGTCAAAGTATAAGGCAGAAGATAAATAGAAGCAGAGAGGAATCTTATGATTCTTGTGAGCTGGAATAGAAGAATTATCTGCTTAACGATATTAAAAATTTTTGCTATAACCTGTACATATACAGTTACTATGAGTGGTTAAAAGGTTAATAAATGTAATATTATGGTATTTGTAAGCGGGTTTTATTTCTGTCATTCAGCCGTAATATAATGCAGCTCTCATCTACAGCATTATGAATAAGAAAGAGGTGCCTCATGCCGATTGGATGTACGTACCAACACGATGGAGGGAGTGAGGTCAGACGATTTTTTGGACAATCTAGGGCAGTTCTCATGGCTATATGAGCAACAGCATCCTATTGTTGCTATGTCGGTTCCATAGCGCTGGCAGCAGGTGAGTTGTAAAGGGTAGAGCGTAAATTATGGCTTTTTTTCGGTGTCAGCAGGGCAATAACACCGCTGTCACATTTTTATCATTGCCATATGCGCCAAAGATGAATATAATGAACGAGTTGCCATTTGTAATATAACTGTAACATTGGAGATATTATAAAGGCGGCATGACTTCGATACAGAAAGTGAGGATCGTTTGTTACCCTTTGCAAGATCAAGCGCCAGAGCTCGAATCACGGACGGAAACAGAATCGAGCTGACGAGGTGAAGGTGTTCGAAACATTCGGCGGGGACCTTCCGGTGATGTACCAGACCGCAAACAGAAATCCAAATGTGGGGAGCGATCCCGGCTACAAAGATTTCTATCGGTACAGAGGCAGATTGGCTGCACGTATGCACCAGCTGCCCATACTCATACGATCAGATGATGAATACGCATGTGCATAAGACTTACAGGATTACGGACGAACGCCAATTGCATGTGCATTCCTAACTAAATATGGACAGCGCGTTCCACGTATCCCTTATGCCTTGTTAACATCCATCGGCGAACTATTGAACGGAGGAATATAAACATGTGCGGTATTGTTGGATATATTGGAGATAAGGACACACAAGCTATTTTGATCGATGGTCTGCGTAAATTGGAGTATCGTGGTTACGATTCCGCGGGTATCTCGGTATTTACAGATAAAGGTCTACAGGTAGTAAAAGCACAAGGACGTATGGCTAACCTGGAATCCAAGCTGGAGCATCATCCACTGGTAGGTAAAGCAGGGATCGGTCATACTCGCTGGGCAACACACGGTAAACCATCGGATGAGAACTCTCACCCACATATGGATGCACAGCACAAATTCTCGGTTGTTCACAACGGGATTATCGAGAACTATCTGGAACTGAAAGATGAACTGATTCGCTCCGGCGTTGAATTTTTGTCCGAAACAGATACAGAGGTTATCGCCCATCTGGTAGCACGCGAATATGAAGGCGATATCGTTAAAGCAGTACAAAAAGCAGTAACCTTTATGCGCGGTGCATTCGCACTGGGCGTACTGACTGAGCATGAGCCAGACAAACTGGTAGCTGTACGTCAAGCTAGCCCGCTTGTTATCGGCGTAGGTGAAGGCGAGAACTTTATCGGTTCGGATATTCCGGCGATTCTTAAATATACACGTAACGTCTACATTCTGAATGACGGCGAAATGGCTGTTCTGACACAGGATGCAGTGGAACTGATGACCATCGAAGGCAACTTTATTTCTCGGGAAATGATTCATGTGGATTGGGATGCAGTAACCGCAGAAAAAGGCGGTTTTGACCACTTCATGCTGAAAGAAATTCACGAGCAACCAAAAGCATACCGCGACACGATGCTTGGACGGATCAATGACGATGGCAAAGGCGTTCATTTCAGCGATCTGAAACTGACTGCCGAGCAAATCCGCAATATCCGTAATGTACAAATCGTTGCCTGCGGTACGGCATATCATGCAGGTCTGGTTGGACGTAACATCATCGAGAAAATGGCAAAAATCCCAGTTGAAACGGATGTTGCTTCTGAGTATCGTTACCGTTCCCCAATCATCAACAAAGATACATTGGTGATCGTCGTTAGCCAATCTGGTGAAACAGCAGATACACTGGCAGCACTGCGCGAAGCACAAGCGAACGGCGCACATGTGATCGCGGTAACAAACGTAGTGGGTAGCTCCATCGCTCGTGATGCGAACGATGTGATCGCGACTCTGGCTGGTCCAGAAATCGCGGTAGCTTCTACCAAAGCGTATACGTCTCAATTGATCGCATTCTACCTGTTCGGTCTGCATCTGGCAGAAATCCGCGGTACTATGACAACGGAAGAAATTTCGGAGACACTGGCAGCTATGGAATCTCTGCCGGAGCAAGTAGAGCAGATTCTGGAAATGGCTCCAGAAATCAAAACATATGCCGAGCATATCGCTCAGCACAAGCATCTCTTCTTTATCGGACGCGGTGTGGACTATGCAGTTGTACAGGAAGGCTCTCTGAAGTTGAAAGAGATCTCCTACATTCACTCCGAAGCGTATGCAGCGGGTGAACTGAAGCACGGTACACTGGCGCTGATCGAAGACGGTATTCCAGTGATTGCACTGGCAACACAGGAAGATGTTTTGGAGAAAACAGTAAGTAACATCAAAGAAGTCAAAGCGCGCGGCGGCGAAGTGATGGTCATCTCTTATGATGAACACCGCGAAGACCTGCTAAAATCGGTTGACTATGTGATGACGATTCCAAAAACGTTGCAAATCCTAACACCGGCATTGTCGGTTGTTACGCTGCAACTGCTCGCTTACTACGCTTCTCTGGCGCTGGAGCATGATGTGGACAAACCACGTAACCTGGCGAAGAGTGTAACGGTAGAGTAGGTTTAAATACAAGCAGGGTTAGTTCAATGAACTAACCCTGCTTTATTTGTTAATTGAGATCTTATAAAACGTAAAAATAGAGCTACACAGTAGATACTTAGTACTGTGTAGCTCTATTTAATATTCTCTCACAATTGAAACCGATACCCCGCACCCCAGACGGTCTGGATATAATGTGGGTTGCTGGGATCATCCTCAATCTTTTCACGTAGTCGATTAATATGAACGGCTACAGTAGCATTATCACCAATAGAGTCAAAGCCCCAGATCCGCTCATACAGCGTATCCTTGCTAAATACGATATTGGAGTTGTCGACGAGAAAATGCAGCAGGTCGAACTCTTTCTTTTTCAACTCTAACTCGCGCCCCTTCAGATAGGCGCGATGCGCTTCGGTATTGATGAGAAACGGTCCTGCTTCCAGATGACTACGATTGACGTTGGTACCAAGTTTGGCTTGGATACGGGCATATTGAGCGAGATTGGATTTGACGCGCGCGACCAGTTCGTTGGGGGAGAATGGTTTGACGATATAATCGTCGGCACCCAGACCCAAGCCGCGGATTTTATCAATATCGTCCTGCTTGGCGGTGACCATCAGGATTGGAATATCCAGCTTGTCACGTAGTCGACGGCAGACGGAAAATCCATCTTCGCCGGGCAGCATCAGATCCAGCAGGATCAGGTCAAATTGACCGGATAAGGCACGCTCTGCGCCTGTGATGCCATTGTCGGCAATCTCGACAGCAAAATGGTTGATCTCCAAGTAGTCGCGTTCAATCGCGGCAATGGCTTCGTCGTCTTCGATAATGAGTATATGTTTCATTGACCTTCCTCCTGCCTGATCAGCGGCAAACGGATAACGATGCGCAGTCCGCCAGACGGTGCAGCCATCGCTTTGATGCTGCCGCCCAGACGCTCTACGGCTTTGGCAGTAATTGCCAGACCGAGCCCGCTGCCTTTGTTGGGATTGTTGCGCGAAGGATCGCTGCGGTAAAAGACGTCGAACAGCTGACTTAGCGACTGCTCCGGTACACCGGGACCATCGTCGGTCAGGTAGATAATAATCTGCTCGTGATGCACCATCGTTTGAATACGGATCATGCCGCGTTCTTTGTTTTTGTATTTCAGGCTGTTTTCAATAATATTGGTAAAGATACTGTCCAATTGTAGTGGATCGGCGAAGATTCGTGTAGATTCGCTTGATAGGTCAAGCTGAATATCCAGCCCTTTGCTGCGATATTCCTCGGTGGTAGCACGGATTAGCGATTCCAGCTCCTGATTCACATCCAGCAGCTCGGGATCGTATGGATAGTCGCCCATGTCCATTTTGGAGAACAAAAAGATTTTGCCGACCATACGGTCGATATCCTCCGCCTTGGTGTTGATCATCGTAATGTATTTGTGACGAGCTTCGGGTGTACTGGCTACGCCGTCCAGCAGCCCTTCGGAATAAGCACGGATGGAGGTGAGCGGGGAACGCAGATCATGCGAGATGCTTGCCAGCAGCTCCTTACGGTTCTCCTCCTGACGGTGGATGAGCTGCATCGATTGCTTGAGCTGCTCTGCCATATCATTAAAATCATGGCAGATGGCGGCAAATTCATCCTGATTGTCATACCGGATACGCGTATCCAGATTGCCGTCACGAATCTGCTGCACGCCTTCGCCAAGTGTGCCGAGTGGCTGGCTGATTTTTTTGAATACAAAATACGTCAAAAACCGGTTTGTAAAGAAAATGGTAATGAGAATACCAACACCGAACAGGATCATAAATAGTGTAATCAGCGAGTTGTATTCGCTATAGTACGGGTCGTCGCTGGTCGCATTATCGTCATACGTGCTAAACGTGGAGATAACGTACACATTGCCATCGACGATTGCTTTTTTGCTATACACGCTGTCATTACCTGCATAGGCATTACCTTCGCCATTGAGTGCCCAGACCGCTTGAAGTAAATTACCCCCAGAGTCGATACTGGGATTGCCCATATTGAGCAGTAGCTTATGGGTTTTGAAATCATTGACGGCAAGCCGCATATGATTTTTTTGTAAATAGGCTTCGAGCTGCTGCTTTTCCGCGGCTTTACGACTTTGAGGATCGCGGATTAACTCGGTAGCAACCGAGATGATTTTGTCAGGTACATCGTAAACGGAGCTTGTTTTGTCGTATTGATTTTTCCAGTATTGATAAGAGAGGTACTGACCGGCTCCGATAATGATGGCGGAGATGAGTACCGGTATCACAATCATCAAAATGTTGGAGATAATCAGGCGATGCTTAATTGTCATACCGTTGCTCCTTTGCGATGTTTGCCTGTTACGGCTTCATTGTAGCATATTCTCCGCACATCCAAGATGTAAGATTAACCACCAACTCGAGCTTGTTAGCAAGACTTGTATCAATCGGTGCGCAGGGCGTAGATTGGACGTAGGCGTGCAGCCTTGTTAGCCGGAATAATACCGAATAATACACCGATAGCAAACGAAAAGGCGAAGGCGATCACTACCATATTCCACGCATACTGAATCGGAAACGGAATAAACTGTCCAACGATCCATACCAGACCTAATCCGGTACCAATACCTAGCAGTCCACCGAGCGTACTTAGAAACACCGATTCGATCATGAATTGCAGCAAAATATTGCTTTTACGCGCGCCGATTGCTTTGCGGATACCGATCTCGCGGGTACGTTCATTGACCGATACAATCATAATATTCATAATGCCGATACCGCCGACGATCAGGGAGATACCAGCGATGCCTGCCAGAGAGGCGGACAGTAAGGCGCTTGTTTTCTCCATAGATTCAATCATTTCCTTGGCATCGAAAATATCATAAGCGGACGGATCGCCTAAGGCGGCAGTCAGCGCTTCTTGTAATTCCTCTTTGACCGCCGGAATCTGATCGGGTGATGTCGTTTTGATCTCGAATGATTGAATCCCTTTTGTTTGTAAAAAGCGTTCGGCTGTTGCGAGTGGGATTAGGATTTTATCGTCATTGGACCCCATCAGGCTAGAGCCTTTCGTTCGCAGCAAGCCAACGATGGTGAAGGTATCGCCATTGAGACGAATATCTTTTCCGACTGGATTCTCCATGCCGAATAATTTGGTGGCAGTTTCCGAACCGATTAGTGCTACCTTCTGGCGATACTGATTGTCGATATTGAGTAGAAAGCGACCGGATTGTACGTGAAAGTCTTTGACGCGTTCATAGGAGGGCATTACGCCTTCCAGTGGTACATCCGCATTGCGACCGCGATGTTTGGCGGTAACATTACTGGAAATGACAGGGGATACACCGCCCACGCCGGGAAGCTGTCCATATGCCATCGTTTGCTCGGTAGTTAATGAGGTGGTGGCACCATAACCCATAATGCTGATCGTCAGCAGATCGGTGCCAAGCCCGCTAAACTGATCACTGATCTGGTTGTTGTAGCTCATACCGACAGAAACGACCAAAATGACAGATGAGACCCCGATAATAATGCCTAGCATCGTTAAAAAAGAACGGATTTTGTTACCGATGACGCTTAGTAGCGCCATACGGATACTTTGAAACAGAATCATGACTCGTTCCTCCGATCTTCGGTCAGCACGCCGCTTTGAATACGAATCACGCGGCGCGCTTGATCGGCAATATCGAGATCGTGGGTGATTAGAATAATCGTATGCCCTTGTGCGTTGAGAGTTTGAATCATCTGCATCACTTCGCGTCCGGTCTGGGTATCCAGTGCGCCAGTTGGCTCGTCCGCTAGCAGCAGCGGCGGATCGCCAGCAAGAGCGCGGGCAATCGCGACACGCTGCTGTTGACCGCCGGACAGCTGATTGGGGCGGTGAAACATGCGCTCCTGCAAGCCCACCTGCTCCAAGGCAAGTGTGGCACGTTTACGCCGTTCCCGCTGAGATAGTCCACGGTAAATCAGCGGCAGCTCGACATTTTCCATAGCAGACAGCCGGGGCAGCAGATTGAAGCTTTGAAAAATAAAGCCGATCTTCTCGTTGCGGATACGGGCAAGCCGATTGTCGGACAGCTTGCGTACATTGCTGCCATCTAGTGTATAACTGCCGCTGTTCGGTACATCCAGACAGCCGATCATATTCATCAGCGTCGACTTGCCCGAACCGGATGGACCGATGATAGCCACAAACTCGCCCTTATGCACAGTTAGCGAAATATCCTGCAAAATAGGCATCCGCTGTCCTGCCATCATATAGCTATGAGACATCTGTTCAATATGGATCAGCGGCTCCATGCTTATGCACCTCCGGTAGATGAGCTGCTATCGCTGCTCGACGTGCTACCGTCTGTGGAGGTGCTTGAACCGGAGCTATTGGACGAGCTGCCCGATGCGCTACCGTCACTGGATGAACCAGAGTTATCGGTAGTACTGCTGTCGCTGGATGAACCTGTGCTATCGGACGAACTGCTACCGTCACTGGTAGAGCCGCTGACAGAATCCGAACCGCTCATATCAAAGCTGCTGCCACTGGTTGGCGCGCTTATTCCGCTCATATCGGAAGATGGTACGCTCACCAGATCGCCTTCTTTGAGACCGCTGGATATTTCGACATGACTCTCATCATGAATACCGACTCGGATCGGTTTATCCTCGGTGATCGGCGAGGTGAGATTTTGCTGATCAGCGGATACATTTAATTTTTGTACAATATAAGCGTCGCCCTGCTGGATAATCGATTCGATAGGCAGGACGAGAATATTTTTTTTGTGCTGCACAAGGATGCTTGCTTGTGCAGACATGCCTGCTTTGATCTGACCGGGGCGATCCAGATGAATCGTCACACCAAAGGTGGACACGCCATTTTTCACAGAGCCTTCGTTGGCGATAGAGGCGACGTGACCGGTGTAGGTTTGATCGGGCAGCGCATCCAGCTGCATCGTTGCTTTCATGCCTTCGCGCACCTTCAGGATATCCATTTCGTCTACCTGAATGGTGGCGCTAAGATCCTGATAGTTAATAATGGTAAACGCTTCGGAACCAGCGCTAGAAGCACCGCCCGCGAATACGCTCACTTTGGTAATTGTACCGTCGGTTGGAGCTACTAGCGGTGCTGGCGCTGCCTGATCCTTTTGCAAACGGGCAATCTCGGTTTGCGTAGTGGCGATGTCGTCTTTGGCTTTTTCAATCGCTAGACGCGTGCTATCCAATTCGGTCTGGGCAGCATTGTCCATCATCTGCTGCTTGTATTGCTCCTGTTTGTCTTGGAGATCGCTTTGCTGCTGACGCAAGGTATTCTGCTGTTGAGTCAGGTCTTTGGAATTGTCCTTTGGCTTGTAGGTGAGTAGTACTTGTCCTTTTTTGACGGTATTGTTCAGCTTGCCGAGCACTTGATTGATATTGCCTTCCTTGTCGGTATAGACCATCGTCTGGCTGGTCGCTTTGACGGCACCGGAGCCTTTAATGCGGACAGTAATATCACCTTTTTGCACCGATACGGATGGTGTAGTTTCCACAATCGCTTCTGTGGATGAACGTGGCCAGAGCAGATAGACGACAATGCCTGCAATGGCGATTGCGACGAAGATGGACGCGGATATCCAGATTTTCTTGGTATTGGTCATGGGGTTCCTCCGTTATTTCGCAGCGCTTTCGCTGTCATGGGAATCGGTACTGCCGGTTTTGCTGCCATTGCCGGCGTTGTCCGTTTTGCCTGTATCTGTCTTGCCTTTGGACGTGCCGGTATCCGGGTTCGTCGTCGGTTGGTCGGACGGTGTAGTGGTCGGCGATGTGGTCGGTGTATTTACGATATTCGGTGTGAAATCGACCCGGTAGCTTTGTGTACCTAGTAGAATACGCTCGCCTTCAAACTCGTCGTATACATTGATGGTAAAATGACCGCCTTTGACATTTTTGTAGGCGCTGCTGGATAAGGTGGTAGCGTATGGTACCGATTTGCCCAGTGTCAGCTCGGTTCCCGGAACCATCGTTTTCTCTTGCATCTGACCGGATGGATCAACCCATTGGATGATCAGATTGTGACCAAATGTACCCATTGTATACGTGTTATCCTTGCTCAAGTTATAAGTCATGTTGATAGCGATGCTTTCCTGCCCTTCCGCCAGCGAGCCAGTGGCGCCAGTAATAGCAAAGCGGTAAGGGAATAGCTCCATCTCACTGCTGACACTAGTTGTTACTGGTGTCGACTGCTTGTTCAGCGCCAGTTCGACGGCGTTGATATATCCAGTCGGCGCGGTGGCTGGGGTGGACATGTTGCCGTTGCTGATTCCTTCGCCGATGTACAGGGTCAGGTCGGATGTATGGACTGAGGATGGTAGCTTGCTCCAAACGGTGATTAGACTCTTACCATCTGGACCGACTGTTTTATCGGACTGATTGACAGTAGCTTCGTAATATTCGTTGTCTGGTGTTTTATAATATGCAACTAAACGAGATGGTAGAGAAGTACGCTTCTCCTCACTCTTCATATCGAGTTCGGTATAAGCGATTGTCTGACTGGAGCCTTCGTATGTGATCGTACGACGTTCCTTGATCTCTGCCTTTTTGCCGTTGGTCTGAATGTGGAAAGAAGAGCCGCGGGCGATTTTGGCAACAGCAACGTTCGTTTGTCCCACATTGAGCGATAGAAATGGATTGTCGCTGTCCAGCATGTTGTTACTGGTGCTAGCTTTGCTTGTGTCATCGGGGGTTGCTGAAGACGTTCCAATTGAATTGGCAGTTGGATACAGCTCGATTTTGAGCTGAGTGAGGTCCACATCAGAGTTGAAGCGTCCGACGATGTAGTAGACGCGGCTTGCGCCAGCATTCAGCGAATGATCATTTTGCTCGGTGACAATTTGGACAGGGCTGCTGATACGGTTGTTTTGTGCTTTCATCCAGCCGCCCAGTTCAGGGAGAGTCACAGAAGACGAACCGGCATTGCGCAGCGTGATTTTCGCGGCTACGATATCGTCTGTAGTCCACGGCATCCGTTGCAGTGATTCTAGCGTTACGCCGAAGCTGCCATCGTTATTAGTAAAGGTATATTCCGTCTGTGCAGATTGGCTCTGTTCTTGACTGTATGGAATCATATAAAAGGCAGTTGGCAAAATCGGACTGCTGTGATTAGCAGTGGCAGTTGCTGTTTCCGCATTGTTGGCTGTACCGTTCGCTGCTGTTGTTGTCGTAGGCTCCAGTAGTTGCAGCTTGAGCTGCTGCTGCTTCAATTGCAGCGGCACTTCGGCAGACAGCTGGATTAGCTTTTCTTCCAGCGGTTTGAGGGTCAGATTGGAAAAGGCTTTGGTCTGGATCGGAAAGGTATAACCTTCCGCCGATGTGATAGATGCTTCATACGCGGGAATGGTCATCGCTTTGCTGCCTGTATTTTTGAGACTGAATTGCATCGTCCATACCGCTTTGTCACCGCTAGTGGATTGGGTGGCGTTTTTCAGCATCGACGTGACTGCATTGCCGTCGATCCACAGCTGACGCGATTTGGATACAGGGACGGTCAGGCTAGAAGAACTGACAGCAGGTAGTCGGAAGGAAATGATCGGCAATTCCAGATTGGTGGATGCTGTGCTGGAATTAGCATCGCTGCTGCTGGAAGCGGAGCCAGTTGTATGTGTAATTTGTAAGGATAGATTGGATGTTGATAAATGTGCTGGAATCGCAGCGATATAGCTAATACGTGTTGTAGCGCCCGGCTGAATGTCCAGCTCTTGACTAGAGCGATCTAGACCTAGTGCATAGCTAGAGCCGTTGGATGACAGCAGATACGCGTTATAGCCGGGTGATTCTAGCGATTCGGTGCCGAGATTGGTCATCTGCAAGGTGATGCGGGCATATTGCTTACCGTTGAAGCTGACGATTTGCAGCTGCTCTGGTTTGAGCTTCAGCGGTGTATGCCCAATCATGATTTTGCGTGGCTGATGAATAGGAACCGATGCGGAATAGCCAGAGGGTAGCGTGAATGTGCCTAGTTTCTTTTCATAATTGCTGCTGTTAAAATCCCAGCCGTAGATGCTAATCTTCGTGCCGTTTAGTCGGCTCTGATCTTGCGCGTTGATATAGTACGTAATGGACTGGCTGGTAGCGGGGGAAATAGTGATATGGTCTTTGTCTTCTGGCACAGCTATGCCTTTGATTGCGCCATTTTGCTGTGTTTGTACTTTGGAAAATGTATTCAGCAGCTTGTAAGGGCTGGATGTACGGTTGGTATAGGTGAGTGTGTATGTGAGAATACTGCCAGCGTTGCGTGCGGACAGCTGAATATCGCTCAATCGCACGCTGATTCCTGATTGCAGCCCGATCGCTGGCAGGCTATTCAGCGAGCTTCCTGCTGAGGTAGGGGCGGCTGCCGATACACTAGCTGGAGACGTCAGCGCGGCAAAGCCAGATGTACTGCCAACCGCCACGATTCCGGCAAGCAATACGAGATAGGCATGATGTTTCTTCATTAATGTTCCTCCCATTTGTTCGATCTCTATATCGTTATCCATGTAAGTTGAAGTCATGGTTTAGCATATAGGGAGGAAATAAAGTGAAGATAAATAAATAGCTGAATATTCTATGTAGAAGTTAAACAAAAGATAAACTTTTTATAAACTGGGTTAGGATAGGGTGCTGTACACGGAAGAGAATCATATAGCAAAGAAGATCAAGTGGAGGCAGGGTGCTAGATAAGAGCATAACAAAATGCTGGATAGAGCATAACAAAGTAGTGAAATTCAAGTAAAAACCCGGCTCCGTCTCAACGACAGTGCCGGGTTTGGGTGGTATAGAGTGTATCTGCAATAGGCGTATATGCCACGGATCGAGGATACGGTTGCATCCGTAGGTCTCCAAGCGAGTCCATTATATTTCGCTTATTTGGCTATAGTACGATCAACGGATCTTTTTCAGGTAAAAGAAGTACGGATCACGGCTACCCTTCATATCCATGATGCCCATAATCACGTCCGTGCTCACTTTGCGGAAGTGATCCATAATCGGCAAATGATCATATACAAGCGTGCTTGTAATACGACCGCGATGCTCGACCATACGGAGTCTACCTTCACCACCATCGCTCGGTACAATCTTCATTTTATCGAAAATGCGACCCGGATCGGCAGCAAACGTTTGACCGTTGCGTTTGTAGAACAGCAGCGGATCTACATTGTCAGCCGAATGAAATGCCTTGCCATACCAGTGCAATTTCTCCAGCGCACCCTCCATTGGATGTCCCGTATGCAGCTCGAAGCCGCGCCATACACCAATCATATCGTTCAGTTCGACGGCATCCAGCTCGTCGTACAGATCAAAGGCTTCCTGCGGTGTAATACGATCTTGATAGGTCATGCTCCAAAATTGCGGTTCCAGTGTTTCGAGCATAGAAGCTCCTCCTCGAAAATTTATAGGTTGTAACGCATACAAGTAAATTGTATAAATAAAATTGGTAGAATATAGAATGTATACTTACTGATTATTATACTTTTGCACCACAACCTAAACATGTAACGCTCAAATTTATGGAGGATCGTCAAAAAAGCAACCCCTGCTACAGGAGTTGCTTTTTGAAAACAGGAGCGAATGATGCTATTTCACCGCACCTGCCGTGATGCCACTAGCAATCTGACGCTGGAAGAACATGTACATGATCAGCACTGGCACAATACTGATAAATAATCCCGCAAACAGCGGTCCCCACTCCGTACGATATTGCATCTCTGCCTGCATGACTGCGATGCCGATCGGCAGCGTATAATGCTCTGGATCATTCACCAGCACGAGTCCAACAAAATATTCATTCCAAATATTCAGTACATTGACGATGGCGACCGTAACCAGCCCCGGTTGCGACAACGGCAGCATCACTCGGAAAAAGGTTCCAAAATAAGATGCACCGTCCATCGCTGCCGCTTCTTCCAATTCCTTCGGCAATCCTTTGAAAAAGCCAACCAGAATAAAAATGCCAAACGCAATTAGAGTTGTTGCATACACCAGAATCAAACCGATGGAGGTGTTGACCAGATTCAAGCGGTTCATCAGGAAAAACAGCGGAATTAGCGCCAGACTAAACGGCACCATCATCGAGCTGATGTAGAATAGAAATAGTACATTACTGCCTTTGAACGGATAACGTGCAATAACATAAGCGCTGGTCGCGGACAAAATCAAACCGAGCAATGTGGAACCAATCGTAACGACGATAGAATTGATAAAATACGTGCCAAAATTGTATTCGCTCCATACATAGGTGAAATTGCTCCATAGCAGCGGCACATCTGGCAGCGCCCACGGTGCTTTGGTGTAAAACTGCTCGTTATCCTTCAGCGCATCCAGCAGCGTCCATAGTAGCGGATAGAGCACTGCAATCGCCCAGAGCACGAGAATGATGTAGAAAATAATCTTGAATATCGGATGGCGTAAGCCCATAACCGAATCATCCATACTGCGTCTGCGCAACGACCATTTGCGAGGAGCGGCAGTGGTTCCGTTCGCCGAGGTAGAAAAGGAAACCGATGGACGCTGATCGTACGGATTGCCGTTATTTTTCATATTGTCTTCCATATTAGATCAACTCCACATGTTCTTGTCGCATAATGCGCTGTAGGGCAATGGTTGTAATGAGAGACAGAATCAAGATCACGACGCCAATCGCAGCCCCGTAACCGAAATGAAACTGCTGAAAAGCCATCTGGTACAAATATGAGCCCATAACCTGAGTCGAGTTATCTGGTCCGCCATTGGTCATAATCATAACGATGACAAATGAGCCGTTCAGCGTGGTCATCATAATATTGAGCACCGATACTTTAATCTGTTCCCAGATTAGCGGTAGCGTAATATGCGTAAACTGATGCCATTGACTCGCGCCTTCCAGCGCAGATGCTTCGTAATACGATTCGGGAATGCCCTGAATCGCTGCAATAAGCAGAATCATGTAAAATCCGATACCTGCCCAGATTGTCGGCGGCAGCAGCATCCAAATCGTATGAAACGGAAATCCGAGCCATGCCGTGGTGACCTGCGTACCGGTAATTAATGACAGGAACGAATTGAGAAAGCCAATCTGCGGATTATAAATAAACGCCCACAGTACCCCGATGACAACGACCGAGATAACATTCGGAATAAAGAAGATCGAGCGGAAAAACTGGGCGAATTTCAATCGGAAGCGAGTAAGAGCTACCGCGAAGAAAGTTGCCAGCAGCATAATCCCTACCATTTTTCCAGCCACTAGAAAATAGTCATTGCCGATTGCCTTCCACATGATCGGGTCCTTGAATAGATTGACAAAGTTATCGAGACCGACAAAATCCTTGTTCTCGGATGAGCCAGACCAGTCAAACAATGAGTAATACAGCGCTTCGATAATCGGATATACCATGAATACGCAGTAGAGCAGAAGCGCAGGAATAATGAACGAAGCGATAAACACGTACCGTTGCCATGATTTTGCCGCCATATGCAGCCACCATCCTTTCTGGAGTCCAGATCATGAAAACAGGAGACAGCCGGTTGGCGATCTCCTGCTGACATTGCCTAGTTACTGGGCTGCTTTTTGTGCAGCTGCTGAGACGCGTTCGACCCATCCGTTCGGGTCAATTGTGCCAATCGTCAGCGCGACCGTTGCATCATTCATCGCTTTTTCCACATCGGCATTAAACGTAATTGTCGGTACGACGACTGTTTGATCGGAGCTTAGTGCCGCCGCCGCTTGTTTTACAAATTCAGGTGCTTTGGATGAACTGATATCGCCTTTAATATTGGATGGCGCACCAGCCAGCTCTGCCCATTGCGAAGCCTGTGCTTTAGCAAAGATAAATTGGATAAAGGCATACGCAGCTTCTTTGTTTTTCGCTTTGGAGGCTACACCGACGGTCGCAGTTGACGTAACAGCAACGGCTTTTCCGCCAGACTTTTGCGTAATGGATGGAGTGAAGGCAAACTCGAAGCCATCTGGTACATCCTTGGACATTTCGTTTGGCATCCACAGACCGTTGGCGATAAACGCATCCTTATGTTGTAGGAAGAGCATTTGCGAATCGGTGTGATTCAGCTGTACGGATGCAGGATCGATAATGCCTTTGTCACGCATCTGCACAATTTGGTTCAGCGCCGTCATTACGGCAGGAGATTGGAAGGCAGTTACATCGTTGGCAGCCATCTTTTGCAGTACGGAATAATCATCATTGTTCGCGGATACAATCGCCGGATACAGAATCGAGTTGTTAATATAGTACGGATAGATGCCCGTATGGATAAATGGCGAGACGCCATCCGCTTTGATCTTGTCGCTGACAGAGAGGAAGGAGTCGAAGTCTTTCGGCGCTGTCCATCCTTTGTCATCGAAAAATTTCTGATCCCAGAACACGCCCCATGAACTTAGCGCCAGTGGGATGCTGTACACTTTGCCGTCATATTGCTCCGGCTGCTGATTTAGCACATCTGAGATTGGCGTGCCATCAATATTTTTGGCAGTTTTAAACCAATCGGTCATATCTTCCAGTTGCCCGTCTTCAATCATCTGGCGCACATTTAGACCCGCACCATCCACGTAAACGAAATCGGGCGGATTGCCCGCTACCCAGCGCGGTTTCATTTGATCATTGATTTTGGGACCAGCACTGACCTTGATATTCAAATCGGGGTTCGCTTTCTGGAAGTCTTCCGTTACCTGTTTCCACCATGCGTCGCCATAACCACCGACAAAGTATTGAATCTCAAAATCGCCGCTCAAGCCGGTACCGGATGATTCGCCAGAGCCGCTGCTGCTAGCGCTGTTGCTGGAGCCAGCATCGTTACCGCAACCTGCGAGCAGCGAAACGGATAACAGTGCCGTAGCACTCAGGGCAGAAAGTTTCGTTTTCCATGACATATAAATCAAACCCCCTATGTAATGTAATAATGACGCCATGCTGCACATTGTAGATACGATCGGCGTTTTTATTCATCATAGGGGATTTAAGCTAACGTATATATTGAATATCTTGCTAAAAATCTTTAATTTCTTTCAAATCTAAACAAATCATATGAATTGATGTTATGAAAAATGACTTTTATTTTACATGAAACAATGATGGTATTCATGAAAATGTAAAATACTAGCTAAAATGTTCCCATTCCCACAGGTCGATATATAGCCTAGCAAATCACGGCGAGTCGTCCGATGGGATGTCACGGCTGTGCGCATACAACGCCTGCTGCTGCTCGGCATACCGCTGTACCCGATCCAGCGCCGCTTGTGGAGTGATACCGTTGTACAGAACGGCATCGCCCATTTTGCGAGTCATATCAATAATGTCTCCCCATTCTGGCTGCTGAATCGGGTAAAAGAGTGCCTGATCCAGCTCGTTCATATTTTGCTCAAGGGATGGGTCTTGTAGCACCATTCTGCTTGCTACAGTCGTCGTTACCGGCAGCATCCCCTCTTGGCGAACCATCTGCTCATACTGCTCGTCATTGTATAGATAATCTAGAAATTTGGACAATGCTGCTGGATTGGTATGATCAGTCTTGAACGAAATCAATACATCCTGTACGCCAAAATGCATGCCCGGCTGTCCATCTCGCACAGGAATCTGACTGCTCGCCCAATGAGAGCCGGGAAATTCACGACTGTTAATCGTTGTTAAATAATTGCCGCTGATCATCATACCGAGTTGCCCAGCACCCATAATACGCTGCTTTTCATCGCGCGTCGTAACGGTTGGCTCGGCATCGGTAAGCCCGCGATCCACAAGACGTTTTAAATAGGTTAGCCCGGCGACATTTTGCGGGCTGTTGATCGTCCAATGTCCGTCCTTGATCCAGCCGCCGCCGGAACCATAGAAAAAGTACGACAAATACGCCGGGATTTCATTTTCAGTCAGATCGACGCCAAAGCCTGCTACACCGACTTGCTTGAGCTTGGCAGCATCCTGTTCCAGTTCTGACCATGTACGCGGAGGTGCGGCAATGCCAGCCTGCTGAAAAAGCTGCGGATGATAATATAGTCGCCGCTGCGTCGCAAAATACGGAATGGCGTACTGCTTACCGTTCATTCGATCCATAAAGGTGAGGCGGGGGGAGAGCTTGGACTTCAGCTCATCTGACATAAGCGTATTCATATCATTCAATAGGCCATGAGCTGCGAAGCGGGCGTACATATTGATATTGAGAAGATCAGGCGGATCACCTTCGCTAATCATCGACGTGTACACGCCATCAATGATATCCCAGTTCACCACCTGCAATTGCACCGAGATGGATGGATTCTCACGCATAAAGTTGCGCACCAGTTGTTCTAGCATAGGCTTAGTGCCGGAGCTATAATCGGCAGCAACAAATTTGATCACCGCCTGCTGCTGTTGTTCAGGCTCTGGCAGGGAAGTGGGCGCCGAGCAGGCGGTTAGACATAACAGCAAAGCAGGTAGCCCAGCACGGAGCCAGACGGTCAAACGCAATAACACAGCAGATCGCCTCCGACTTATTTTTCGTCAAATGGAAACAGCAATTTCTGATTTTCCGGTGCATACATATCCGACGGCGTAATGACTGTAGACGGAATGAGCGTGAGTCGTTCGTGGGAACTGTTACTTTCATCATGCTTTAACGCACGTTGAACAGCCAGATAACCAATATTAAAAGGTTTCGGCACGATCAGAGCATGGATCGTACGTTCCTCCAGCAGTTGGATTTCATAAAAGGAGCTGTCGAACGCGACCAAATTCACCTTATGCTGTGGATGCTCCTTGAGCGCACGCGCTGCTCCTACCGCAATCACATCATTGGCAGCAATGACCGCATTCAATTGCGGCTCCTGTTGCAGCAGCTTGTTCATCATGACATAGGCGAGTTGTTCTGATTCGCCGCAGTAATACAACTCGGTCACACTGCCCGGTACAGAATCAAGAATATTGTGAATCCCCGTCATCCGCGCCTGCAAAATGGCAGAGGAGCGATAATCGCCCAATACAACCGTGTGCGGGATACCGCTGGTCTGATACGATGCCATCCGTCCGGCTTGTTCTCCCATTTGCAAGTGATCGCTGGCTACCGATATGGGTGCTTCCGGTCCATACAGCGGTGTGTCCATGACGATTACGGGTACACCGGCATCCATTACCCGGCGGATCGCTGTAAGGACGCGCTGATCAGCTAGTGGAGCAATAATCACGGCACTTGGCTTTGTTTGTATCGCTTCTTGTAATGCGTTGAGCTGCACATTGACCTCCTGATCATCCAGCGGACCGGTGACCGTATAGCGCACATCGTTCTCACGCGCGGCTTCTTCAGCACCGCTGCGCACGGTCTGCCAGAAATCGGACTGCGCGCTATTGGATTTTAAAATAATCATCAGTGTTCGATCCTTCTCTGTACCGGAAGTGAGCAGCATAAAGTACGCGATAATATACAGACTACCTACCAGCAGCAGAGCAGCCATCCACCAAAATAAGCGTCGATTGGTCATGATACCGTCACTTCCTCAATCAGCGGCACTCGGATGTATACGGTAGTACCTTCATCGGGAGAGCTATGAATCGTAATCCCATACGGCTCTCCAAAATGAAGCCGAATCCGTTCATTCACATTGCCAACCCCGATGCCACTTGGGCTGCGATGATCTAGATCGCCGCGAAGCACCTGCTGTACGCGTTCTTCTGTCATGCCGGTCCCGTTGTCGATAACAGCAAATACAAGATCCTGTTGATCCTGCCATGCACGCACTGTAATCAGCCCGCGTTCCTCGCGATTGCGAATCCCATGATAAATGGCATTTTCCACAAAAGGCTGTAGCAAAATTTTTAGCGTGGGATAGGGCAGCAGCTCACGCGGAATATCAATCACATAATCCAACTGATCCCGATAGCGCATCTTTTGAATGAATAAATAATTGCGTACATGCTCCACCTCAGTCATCACCGGCACCAGCTCCTGTTTGCGATTAATGCTGGCACGCAGCATACGGGCAAGCGCTGCCGTCATATCGACCACTTCCTCGTGCTTTTCCTGCTCTGCCATCCAGATAATCGAATCCAGCGTATTGTACAGAAAATGCGGATTGATCTGCGCCTGAAGCAGCAGCAATTCCGTTTTGCGCTTTTGCTCACTATCCATAACCGTTTGATCCATCAGCTGCTTGATCTGACTGACCATTACATTGAAGGAATGCCCCAGTTGACCGATCTCATTGGTTTCCTCTACAGGAGTCCGAATTGTAAAGTTGCCCTGCTCGACCTGCTTCATATCCCGCTGGAGTCGTTTGAGTGGACGGGTCAGATAGAGCGATAACATGAGCGAGACAAGGATAGCGATGCCTAAGCCCAGCAGCGCATACAGCACAATGGAATGACGAATGGAGGTAGGATTGGAGATCAGGTCGCCGGTATAGGTAACGCCAACAATTTTCCAACCGAAGCCGGTATCCTGCACCGAATAGATACGCTTTCCTTTATCATCATCCACGGTGAAGGATTGTCCGCTGGCGGTCGTCAGCACCTTCGGAATCGATTCACTCGCCAGATTGCTATACAGCAGCTGCTGCTGCGGATGATAGACGATATTTCCCTCGTTATCGACAATAAACACATATCCACGATTACCTAGATAAATGCGGCTGCATATATCATCAATGACACTTAAGTTCATATCGACGAGAAAGATGCCCTGCGGCGTAATGCCATCATTGCTTTTCAATTCCCGGCTGAGCGAGACGACCCAGCGATATTCCCCGCGGATCAGATTCTGCACATGGGGAGCGGAGACGATTGAGCGCCCATCCATATCGCGTGCCTGTGTATACCACGACTGCTTGGTTACATCGACATTGGGATTCAGATCGGTAATGCGGCGGTCAGACACAATACGCCCGTTATAGCCAAACACCATAATCGAAGCAATATCATTGCGGCTGTACAAAATATTTTGAAATAGATCAGAGATGCGCTTCTCATACGGTCGGCTGTCATTTTCATCAATAAAGCTGTTGCTGGAAATATAATAGGTGACATCCTTGTTCGTCATGGCGAGCAGGGAGATATTCTGCATATTGTCGACATAGGATTGCAAATTGCTGTTCACTTGGCGGATAATCTCGCGAATGTACACCTGCGAGTTCTGCTCGGCAGCATCCAGCGTCAAGCGATAATTGTTCAGACTGATCAAGGCAATCACAATGAGAATCAATCCAGAGAAGCCGATCAGCAGGCTGGTTGTGAGACTATGCCATTTCCACGGTATGCGGCTTACCCATCGACGGCGGAACATTTAACCGGACAACTCCTTTGCTCGGCGCTGCTGTTCCCGATATTGTCGGGGCGTCAGTCCGGTATGCTTTTTAAAAGAAACGCTGAAATAATTCGGATCAGTATAGCCTACCTTTTCCGCAATCTGGTAAAATTTATAATCAGTCAGCTGTAATAATTCTTTGGCTTTGTCCATACGAAAGCGGGTGAGATACTCCACATACGTTTCTCCGGTATGCTGCTTGAATGCCTGACTAAAGCGTGTCGTGCTCATCAGAGTGAGCGTACACATATCCTGCAACGACAGCTGGGGATTGGCATAATATTGTTCAATATGATGCAGTGCGCGCTGAATATGCTGGCTGCTAGAACTAGACGCCGTATGGAGTTGTAAACCCAGCGCCGTCAGTGCAGTCGCCATCCGTTCGGTTAGCTGGACGAGATGAAGCGGTGGTATCAGATTCATTTGCTGCCAAGCACCGTAAAAGTCAATGCCATCACCGATCTGTACCAACCAATCGCGGATCAGATGTGCCATAGTATCGAATTGCTGCATACATTCATGACGTGTTGCTTGCTGTTCGCGCAGCTGTGCAGCCAGCTCTTGTACATGCGCCGTTACGAGACGCATATCGCCGCTGCGTACCGATTGTAGCAGCTGTTTCTCAGCATCATGCAGACGAGCGGCAGCTTGCACCGGATCATGGTGTGTGGATGTGGTGTTGATCAGAGTATGTAGAGAGGGAGAGGTGTACGGTAGCAGAAACTTCTCGTCTAGTGCATGAATGGCGGCGGCATAGGCTTGAGGTAGCTGGGTAGGCTGATCACAGCCATGTCCCATTCCGCCGCTTAATGCTTCGCCGGTTAATTCCTCGACCGCAGCACAGGCGGTGGTGAGCAGCTGTTCAACATCACCGCGCAGCGAACGTGCAGAGACATTCAGCCCCGGAGCAGCGGCAAACAGCACGAGCAAGCGCGAGTGAAAGACCATTGGTAAGCAGATCAACTGTTGCGGCAGTGTCGACTGGATACAGGTACGTACCAACTGGCATAATGCTTCCAGCTGTTGATCTGGTGACTGCCCAGCTTGTGGATTTTTATTGGAGGATTGTAGCGTTTCTAGTAGTGCAACATAATAAGGCGCGTTTAGGGATGGCAATTCCAGCTGATGCAGCTGCTCTGTATACTCGGACAATGGCAGACCAGTAGTGAAGACCTGTTCCCAGAATCGTTCCCGCAGCAGCGGTAGACCTTGGGAGACTTGTTGCTGTAGCTGTCCGATATTCTCATGCTGGCGATTACGTTCATCCATCTCAACACGGATTTGAAGCAGCAATTCGCGAATCTCGCGTGCCGTAATTGGCTTGAGGATAAAATCAGATACTTTCAGCCGAATGGCACGGCGCGCATATTCAAATTCATCAAAGCCAGTTAGCATGACCATTTTCGTATCTGGGCAATGCTGCTGCACGTGCGCTGCCAGCTCCAGCCCATCCATAAACGGCATACAAATATCCGAGATGATCAGATGTGGCGGCTGAATCTGAATGGCATCCCATGCCTCACGTCCATTGGCATAATCTCCAACCAGCTCAAAACCGTGCGCTTGCCAGTCGATTCGACTACGCAATCCTTCACGAATAATCGCTTCATCGTCAACAATCATAACCTTGTACAAGCAAATCCCTCCTCTAATCCCGATAGTGTCGGGTAGGTGATAGTGGAAAGTGATCCTATGAGATCTATTATGCAACAATAACGAAGTGATATATAAAAATGATGTCATCTTATATGCCCCATATAATCAAAGATGATAACATAAAGATTTAGCTTAAAGATGACAAATAGCAGGAATATACACAAAATGTGAGCTTGAATACTATAAAATTTAAATGGATAAGGAATGATACCAAGATGAGCAACCATTCTACATATGAGCTGTCCCTATTCGACATAGAACATAACGCACAAAACCAATCTATACCTACAAGGAGAAAAAAGATATGAGTATCTCCTTCCGAAAGTCTGAACACCATGTAACAGGCAGTCATTCTCCTTACAGCTGGAAGTTCCCTTCTATTCTGCTGATTGCCTCTGGTATTGCGTATACAGGCGATTGGGTATTTCTCATCGCGCTTAATCTGACGATGTTGAATCTATCCGGCGCAGCGTTGGCGATTGCTGGATTGTATATGCTCAAGCCGTTTGCGGCTCTCTGTACGAATGGCTGGTCAGGCAGCATGATCGACCGTACCAATAAGCGGAGAATGATGATTTCCCTTGATCTGACACGAGCGATTCTGATTGGCATACTGCCGCTACTACATAACGTCTGGATGATCTATGCCGTAGTACTAGTTGTGTATATGAGCAGCTCCATGTTTCGTCCGACAGTCATGGCGTATATTGTTCATCTGGTGCCAGAAGTACGGCTCAAGCGCTTCAATTCGATTCAAAGTCTAATCAATTCCGGTGCATTTCTGATCGGTCCCGCCATTGCCGGAGTATTGTTTCTGGTAATGAGTCCACAATCGACGATTATTGTAACGGCAATCGGATTTTTGATCTCGGCACTGTTAACGTTATGGTTGCCCGATCTGGAACCGAAGCTAGGCAAATCTCGACGTTCTTCGATGTCTGAAGCTACATCCGGTGCCGTAACAGATGCCGATTCAACGTCTGTAGGCAGTGATTCAGCGCCTGTAGATAGTGATTCAGCAACACCCGATGCCAAACCAGAATCTATTCGCCGTGCACGTTCACCTTGGACGATCTTGCGTGAGGATTGGGGACAGGTGTACCAATTTAGCCATGAAGTACCGAAAGTGATGATGATTTACTTGCTCTTTTATTTGATTATGGTGCTGACTGCTGCATTGGATGCGCAGGAGGTCGCGCTTACCAAGCAGGTACTACAGGTCACCGATAGTCAGTACAGCTATCTCGTCAGTATTGCCGGAGCGGGTCTGGGTGTGGGCGCGCTAGTGAATCTGTTGGTAGTCAAACGACTTCATATTCGTACACTCATTGGGGCTGGCTCTATCGGTGTAGGTATTGGCTATATGATGTATGCGTTTGGAGCATCGTTTAGCATGGTGGCGTTGGGATTTTTTGTACTGGCATTTTTCCTTGCGTTTGCGAATACGGGGTTTACGACCTTTTACCAGCAGCATGTACCAGTACACATGATGGGGCGAATTAGTGGTGTATACGGTCTGATTATCGCAGTAGTTCAGATGGTATGCGTATTCGTGATCGGTACGCTAGCACAGGTATGGGATATTGCTGGTGCGGTGCGTCTAGGAGCGGTAGGTATGCTGCTAGTTGCGATTATGCTGGCGATTTATACTGCACGATCTTTGAACAAGATCAATGCGTAATCATCGCCGTAGCCGTAGTTGTGGTCGTGGTCGTGATCGTGATCGTGATAATTGTAAAAACAACTTAGGTGTGTTGGATTTGCAACTGGCTATGAATACGCTAGGTAGTGAACAGATAGAAAATTAAAAAAGTTATCCACTGTGGATAAATAGACAGCCGCCAATGCGAAGAGTACGCATGGCGGCTGTTTTAGCTTCTTATCTATCCATTTACGCTTGCTATGCAGTGTAAAATAGTGAAAATGGGCATTGCTAACAGTTGAAACGCATATTTATGCACAATCGACACGAAATGAAATCTGCAAACTTTGCATTTACGCACATGTTATGCACATTATCCACGGTTGGTAATACTGCAATGCGGCATTTGCCAATAGGTTGGAGCATCGTCGCCTAGTGATCCTTCCAGCGTACCACCTTCCAAGCGCCAATATTCGATTCCACCCAGCATTTCTTTTACTTGAAAACCGAGCTGAGCCAATTTGGCAGCTGCTTTGGTAGCGCCATTACAAGCAGGACCCCAGCAATATACAACGATTAATTGCTCGCGATCCCAACTAGCGGTTGTTTGTTCATTGATCTGGCGACCGGGCAGATGGATTGCGCCGACGATATGAGCCTGCTCATAATCAGAAGCACTGCGCACATCCAATAGTTGGAAGGGGGCATTGCCTTTTTGCAAATCGGTAGCGACATCAGATACATCAGTTTCACATGACAATCGCATACTCCAATAGTTGTGTGCTTGCTCTGGTGGTAGGGCAGGAACTTCCAATACAGCGGAAAAGCGTGGACGGTTATTCATGATCAACAACTCCTTCAATAAAATGGTGCTGCAACGCCGTATAACGGGCTGCAAGGGTATAACATCATTGTAGGGGAACATGCAGAGCGCAGTGATGTGATCCTATGAATAGAAGCTATCGATTTTATCGATGGGCAAGACACCACGGGGAAGATACATGACTATGGAACAATAGCAAAACGTGCACAAAAACGCCTTGAATCGCCGCTGTTTGCCGAAAAACGGCGATAGCCGCCCTTGTGCATATGGAATAACATTCGGCGGTGTGGTAACGTACATATCAACCTATGGCTTTGCCCGGATAAAGCGGCGACCGTAATGAAAGGAGTATGCCGATGGAGCTACTTTATTTAAAAACATTTTGTGCGCTGGTGCAGTGGGGGAATTATACACGTACCGCGTTGGAGCTGGATTATGCTCAGTCCAGTATTACCAATCATATTCAGCGATTGGAGCAATTGTACGGTGGGCAAAAGTTGCTTCAGCGCAGCGGCAATCAGGTGGTGCCAACCGCAGCTGGCGAGCGATTGCTGCCATATGCGCGTCAGATGCTGGAATTGCAGCAAGCTGCTCATCTGGTCATGCAGCCGCAGCCAGATATAGCACCGGTGTTAACGATTGGCACGATTGAATCGCTATCGCTATATCATTTGCCAGATATGCTGGATCATTTCCGTTACCACTATCCACAGTACAAGGTTAAGGTCGTCATTGGCTCAGAGCCGGAATTGGTTGTCCAGCTCAAGCAGGGACAGATTGATGTGGCATTGGTACTGGACGAGCCATTGCAGGAGCAAGGGCTACGCAGCTCTGTATTACTACGTACTGAGATGGCAGTACTGGTGCATCATCAGCATCCGCTGGCTTCTAGAGATGGCGTAACCGCACATGATCTGGCACCCTATCCGCTTATTTTGACGGAAGAAGGCTGTACGTATCGGGCGTATTTGCTACGTGCCTTGCGTCAGGTGCAGAGCCAGATCGATATTCGTTGGGAGCTAGGTAGTATCGAATCCATTCGACAGGCAGTGGAGAAGCAGTGGGGAATTGGCTTTTTGCCTGTATTCGTCCTGAATGAGATTCTACCGCCATCCAATCTGCAAGCGATCCGCTGGATGCAAGATGATCTGAATCTGTATATTCAATTATTGTATCCTCAGCAATGTTCGCCCGCAGCCGAAGCATTCGCAGCCAGTCAGCGGAATGTTGAAGTGCTACGTAACGAACCGAAATCTATATCCCATTAGTAGAAAAGTAATTCATGTGTCTATGGTTGTATGAGGGTCATGTGCCATGTCTGTAGTCAAAGCGATGTGATGGATGTGAAGGGAGCCTATCTTATGGAGATCAGCGAGAACAAATTGTTTATCAAAATGCACGATCATCAGCTCTGGTATTGGCGCATTCGTGTGCAGCCCGGCAAGGTAGAGACGATGTCTGCCCCGGTTGGACAGCGTGGCGAATTTCAGGAGCAGGAATTAAGCTTTTGGAAAAAGCTGCTGTCGCCTAATGCTGCCCTAACGATCATGCACGAGCATCAGGAGCATGGCTATGATCTATACGAACCGGTGGAGCAAAATATCAATCTGCTGATTCACAACGAACATAAAAGCATTGGACAGATGAACGAAGAAGAACAAAATAGACTGGAGCATCTGATCGAACAGGCATTGGAGGAAACAGGTAACGGATACGTAATTTGCTGGCACGGCTTGGAAGGCTCGCTTACTGCATATCTAGGCTGTGCCGTGTTGGACGAGCACGCTGCTGTACATTCCATTGTAGAGAAATTACAGGCATATCCCGATTTGCATCAAGGCTTGATTGTTGAACGTATTCAGCAAACCGGGCTACGGATGAATCCCGAAGAGGGAATTCTTTTACAAGGCAAAGTGGCATCGATGTATCCCTAACCTATCATTAAATTCGTTAATTCCTATATAATTAGTAAGAATAGACTTCATTTTAATTTGGAATCAAGGTATACTATTGAAGAAAACGGGGAAGGTAAGATATACTGTTCCCGCAAACCTATCCAATTAAAGGAGTGTCATTATGCCACAGGTATTGATTTTTGGTCATAAAAATCCGGACACGGACACCATTACATCCGCTATCGCTTATGCGGAACTGAAAAAAAAGCTGGGTGTGGACGCGGAAGCTGTTCGCCTTGGTGAAGTCAATGGAGAAACGCAATACGCACTCGACTATTTCAAAGTAGAAGCCCCACGTCTGGTGGACAAAGTGAGCGAAGTGAAAGAAGTTATTCTCGTTGATCACAATGAGCGCCAGCAAAGCGCTGACGATATCGATCAGGTAACTGTTACTGAAGTGATCGACCATCACCGGATCGCTAACTTTGAAACAAGCGCGCCACTGTACTACCGTGCTGAGCCTGTAGGCTGCACAGCGACCATCCTGAACAAGCTATACAAAGAAAATGGCGTAGCCATTTCTCAAGAAGTAGCCGGTCTAATGCTGTCTGCGATCATTTCCGACTCCCTGCTGTTCAAATCCCCAACCTGCACACCACAGGACGTAGCGGCTGCTACTGAGTTGGCACAAATCGCTGGCGTAGAAACAGCAAAATACGGTCTGGATATGCTGAAAGCTGGAGCGGATCTGAGCCAGAAAACGGTAGAGCAACTGATCACGCTGGATGCGAAAGAATTCCAAATGGGCGATGCGAAAGTCGAAATCGCTCAAGTGAATACGGTAGATGTTAACGATGTGCTGTCCAAGCAGTCCGAGCTGGAAGCAGCGATCAACAAAGTGATCGCTGACAAAGGGCTGGATCTGTTCCTGTTCGTCGTAACTGATATTCTGAACAACGACTCTGTAGGTCTGGCGCTGGGTCAACGTCAGGACGTTGTAGAGAAAGCATACAGCGTATCCCTGAACAACAACACTGCCCTGCTGAAAGGCGTTGTATCCCGTAAATCTCAAGTTGTACCGGTTCTGACCGACAACTTCACTGCGTAAAATCAAAAGCAGTTAAATTAGGCAACATCAACAGAAAGCCCGGAGTGAATGCTCCGGGCTCTTTGGTTGGACATAAACATGTTCCAAACTAGCGCGAACACTACGAAGATAAGGGGAAAATATACAGGTGGATATGACCGCAATCGTCTCTTTTATAAAAGAAAATGTGTATATCTCGTTGCTGTTACCATTATTCATATGGCTCTATAAAGAGTTTAAAGTCATGGTAACTAGCGAAGAACAAAGCAAAATCACTACTGTAGAAAATAAGCTGAAGATGTATGCTCGTTTGGAGGCACAGATTGCGTATGTTGGACACTACCCGACACCAGATGCGCAGAAAGAATTGTTTCATCAACTGGCAGAGATTCGTTTACATATGGGCGAGAGCGCTCAAATGATGATTCGCGACTATTATCGAACAACAGATATAGAGATGGTCAAAATGCTCATTCCCCTGATTACGGTCGAAATGAACAAGCTGAAAAAGAAAAAAGATAAATTGGTGCCAGAAGAAGCATTTGGTGGCTTATTCGAACCGGTGAGGAAGCTGTTTAAACCATTGAAACCAATGGTGATTTTGACGATCTGGATTCTACTGTCTGTAGTCATTGGGTTTAGACCTAAGTCACTAGGTAAAAAGAATCAGATACTATGTTTATTTTCGTTTATAACAGTCAGTTAGCGGGTAAATGGATACATCAACCGGTTTTCCCTTAGTGCAGTTGCGCAAACGTTCTATTTGCCGAATTGGACGTCTGGTAAATTGATGTTGCCTTAACTTAACTGCTGAGCTAAAATCTGAGATGAAGAACTAGAAGGGGGAACGCTATGACTGTATCCAGAACCAGATCGATTGGTCCTGCACGATTTAACACCGCAGTACACGCTTTAGCCGGATTGGCTCACAATGGGGGAACCGTATCCAGCTCAGTGATTGCGGCTCAGGTTCAATCGCATGCCACATTTTTGCGAAGAATTCTGTCAACACTGGCTAATCACGGCATTGTCGACACGCGCGAAGGCAGAGACGGGGGATATTCCTTGCGTATCCCTGCCGATTCGCTAACACTAGCAGATATTTATCAGGCGATTCGTCATGAGGATCAGGCGAATCGGGATGAAGAGAAATCTGGCTGTGCACCGCTCAGTGATGCGTTAAGTCATGTCATGATGGACGCCGAGCTGCAAGCCATTGAATATTTGCGCAATTACACCTTATCGGATCTGCTACACGATGCCAATGATCGAAAGAAACTGGAGGCAGGTCAACTAAAGCTTCAGGACTAACTCTGAAGACTTGGGAACATGCAAAAACCCTGCTGACGCGAAAGAGAATCGCAACAACAGGGTTTTTGCATGTCTGCTAACAGCAGTATAGAGTGACATCCATTCAGCTATGCGGAAAGAAAACACATATCAATGTTTGTGTATCGCAGGATTATCCTTTTCCAGTCGAGCAGCACGGCGAGCAAACCACGTCGCTAGTAGCGAACCGGAGATATTATGCCACACGCTAAAGATCGCACTTGGCACCGCAGCCAGCGGATTAAAATGTGCCGCTGCCAGACTTGCACCAAGACCGGAGTTTTGCATACCCGTTTCAAATACAATCGCTTTCCGCTTGGCAGCATCCATGCCTACCAGACGGGCAAACAGATAGCCAAGCAGATACCCCAGCCCGTTATGCAAAATAACGACTGCGAAGATCAGCAGCCCCGATTCCACAATATGACTTTTGTTCAGACCAACCACAATTGCTACAATCAGCACAATCGCCAGTGTGGATACAAACGGCAGCGCGACCGTTGCAGCTTCCGCTTGCTTACGGAACAATGCTTTGACAATGACGCCAAGAACAATCGGCACGATCACGACTTTTAAAATATCCAAAATCAGACTAGCGGCACTCACATGCATCCATTGACCGGCAAGCAGCGAGATCATCGCAGGTGTTGCGAGCGGTGCAATCAGCGTGGATACCGAAGCGATCGAGACGCCGAGCGCTACATCGCCTTTGGCGAGATATGTCATCACGTTGGATGCCGTACCACTTGGACAACAGCCGACGAGGATCACGCCAACTGCAATATCCGGTGGTAGATTGAGCGACACAGCGAGACCGAATGCCAGCAGCGGCATAATGATATAGTGACCGATCACACCAAGTGCCACATCCAGTGGACGACGGAATACCTCACGAAAATCGGCAGATGATAGCGTTAACCCCATGCCGAACATAATAATACCAAGCAGCAGCGAAATCTGCCCCTTTAACCCAATAAACCACGAGGGCAGAAAAAATCCTAGCAACGCGAATACAATGACCCAGACGGAAAAGGTGTCTCCGACAAATTTACTGACTCTAGCAACTGCATTCATATGTAACTCTCCTTCATATCCATTTCCCTGTCTGTCTTTACCCTACCTATGACTACACAGAGCAGCGCGTCACAGCGCAAAACAACAGTAACCAGAATTTTACTATAAAATACCTGACATCACCATTGTTCCCATGTCAAAAAATACAGAGGGGAATCTCGCATTATTTGTCTGTTATGCACAAAATGTTACCCTTTTATATCTCAATAATTGGAAAAGATGTATTGATGCTGCAACAAGCTTTACCATTGCTATACAGCCAAACATTCTTTTTTGCTTTGAACAGAGCAATATAGTAAAAAACAAGCTATAGTGAAAGCAATCATGAATTCACATCCATTACAGGTTGACCGCTCACTTATTGAATATCTTGCATTTCCATTGTGCATATGGGACAACTATGTTGAGCATAATGGCTACATTCACAGCATATAATAGAGAAAAGGGGTATGGAGAATGGAGCAACAGGGATACAAACCACATCAGATTGGCTTATTTTTGTTTCATGAAGTGGAGGTTTTGGATTTTGCCGGTCCATTTGAAGTATTCTCGATCGCTGAAGCAGACCCCGGTGTAAAGGGATTTAACGTGCATACCGTATCCGCAGATGGACAGATGATTACAGCGCGTAATGGCTTGCAGGTGCAGCCAGAGCATAGCTTTTCCAGTCTGCCTCCGATAGACATGCTCATTATTCCGGGCGGATATGGAGCAGAGGAGATCGAGATTCACAAGCCAGAGGTACTGAACTGGATCAAGTCATATGCCGCCGAAGGTGTGCAGATTGCCTCTGTCTGTACTGGCGCATTTCTGCTGACGGAAGCGGGACTGCTCGACGGTCTCAAGGCGACAACCCACTGGATGGATCTAGAGCGACTGGAACGCGATTATCCCGCAGTGGATGTGCAGTCAGATGTGAAGTTGGTTGATCAGGGCTGGATTATTACGTCGGGGGGTATCTCAGCGGGGATACATATGTCGCTGCATCTTGTCGGCAGATACTTAGGTACTGATGCGGCGAATACAACAGCGAAGCGAATGGAGTATGACTGGCGATCCAACGAATCGTAAGGAGCGATAGCGAATGTATTTGTATCGCTTTATACGATCGATTACGAATGTTGAATATAATGAAATGAGTGATTAGCATGTTTCAGGGACAGGCGATTTTACCGGCTGCCAAAACGATGAAGCAATTCGATCATCTGCTGGACAGCCCTTATCAATATGGTGTATTTCTAGATACCCATATCGCGCAATTGAAAAGCATCTATAGAATGGCGAATGCCCATAACAAGCAGATGTTTCTTCATGCCGATCTGGTGCATGGATTGAAGAATGATGAGTATGCCGCCGAATATTTATGCCAAGAGATCAAGCCATACGGCATTATCTCCACACGCGGCAATGTTATCATGAAGGCAAAACAAAAAGGCGTTATCGCCATCCAGCGTGTGTTCATGCTGGATACAATCGCCTTGGAAAAAAGCTATGCGCTATTGGAAAAGACACAGCCTGATTATATCGAAGTATTACCGGGCGTTGTGCCACATATGATCAAGGAAGTGGTGGAGCGTGCCGGTGTACCAGTATTTGCTGGTGGATTGATCCGTACCGTCGATGATGTAGAGCGTGCGCTGCAAGCCGGAGCAACCGCTGTGACTACGTCCAATCAAGACTTGTTCCATCATTACCGCAAAGCATAGAACCTTCATTATATCGCTTTTTTTAATAACACTGCATGAACAGTAAATGAAAAAAAGCATGTTGACACCGCTTACATGTTACGATATGATGAACACAAGTTAATACATGTGACGGAGAACAGGAGAGCCACGCAGAACCCCCTTTATTGCCAAGGGGAGATTTGCGATGGCTCTTTTGTGTTCTCATAACCTGTATAACCATCAGCTGATTATACATCCTATGGTTTCACTTACTTAATGCAACAGGTTGAACGAATCTGTTTTTCAAAATCGAATGGAGGTTTTGTTATGTCACCGTTTTTAGCTGAATTAGTAGGGACAATGATTTTGATTGCACTGGGTGGCGGTGTATGTGCGGGTGTTTCGCTAAATAAGTCGTTTGCCCAAAATTCTGGCTGGATCGTGATCGGTGCTGGTTGGGGTCTTGCCGTAGCGATGGCGGTTTATGCAGTAGGTAGCGTCAGCGGTGCGCATTTGAATCCTGCGGTTACTCTAGCACTGGCATTTAACGGCGACTTCCCGTGGAGCCAAGTTCCAAGCTACATTATCGCACAGATTATCGGTGCAATGGCTGGCGCACTGCTCGTATACTTCCAGTACTTGCCGCACTGGGGCGCAACTCCAGACCCAGCAACCAAGCTGAGCGTATTCTCGACTTCGCCAGCGATCAAACATCCAGTTGGCAACATGCTGAGTGAAATTATCGGTACATTTATCTTCGTTATGGTATTGTTGTCCATGGGTGCGAATGAATTTACACAAGGTCTTCACCCATTGATCGTTGGTTTGCTTGTCGTCAGCATCGGCTTGTCTCTCGGCGGTACAACTGGTTATGCAATCAACCCGGCTCGTGACTTTGGTCCGCGTCTGATGCACTTCCTGCTACCGATTGCAGGCAAAGGATCATCCAATTGGAAATACGCTTGGGTGCCTGTGATCTCTCCACTGCTGGGCGGTTCGCTAGGCGGATTGTTCTACAAAAATGTATTCCTCGGTCAAAGCGCGCCTATGCTGTGGGTTGTACTGGGAATCACACTCGTATTCCTGCTGCTGGCGTACCTAAATGGACGCAAAATCGAACGCACCACTGCCAAGCGGGCTGCTGCCTGATTGGACTGCATAATATCTCAAATCATGATATTTCAATTTACATGAACCAACCATATCGAGGAGGACATTTCAGATGGAACAATATATTATGGCACTTGATCAAGGTACTACCAGCTCCCGCGCAATTCTATTTAACAAAAAAGGCGAGATTGCCTATATGGCACAACGCGAGTTTCCGCAATATTTCCCGAAACCAGGTCATGTAGAGCAAAATGCGGATGAAATCTGGAGTTCCATTCTGGCGGTTATCGCTTCCGTATTGTCCGAATCCCATGTCAAGCCTTCGCAAATCGCTGGTATCGGTATTACGAACCAACGCGAAACGACCGTCATCTGGGATCGTAAAACAGGCGATCCTGTCTATAACGTACTCGTATGGCAATCCCGCCAAAGCGCGTACATCTGTGATGAACTGAAACAGCAAGGAATGGAAGAAACGTTCCGTAAAAAAACAGGTCTGCTGCTGGACCCTTACTTCTCCGGTACGAAAGTAAAATGGATTCTCGACAATGTAGACGGTGTGCGTGAGCGTGCTGAGCGCGGGGAGTTGATGTTCGGAACCATCGACACGTGGCTGATCTGGAAGCTGTCCGGCGGCAAAGCGCATGTTACCGACTATTCCAACGCGTCCCGTACGCTGATGTACAATATCTTTGAACTGAAATGGGACGAGGAACTGCTGGATATTCTGGGCATTCCAGCTTCCCTACTGCCTGAAGTGCGTCCTTCCTCCGAAGTGTACGCGCATACAGTGGATTACCACTTCTTTGGTCAAAATGTACCGATTGCCGGTGCAGCAGGCGACCAACAGGCGGCTCTGTTCGGACAAGCTTGTTACGAAAAAGGCTCTGTCAAAAACACATACGGCACTGGCTGCTTCATGCTGATGAACACTGGCGAAGAGCCGATCCGTTCCGAGCATGGTCTGATTACCACAATCGCTTGCGGTGTTGGCGACAAAATCAGCTATGCGCTGGAAGGTAGTATTTTCGTAGCGGGTTCCGCGATTCAATGGCTGCGTGACGGTCTGCGTATGTTCCGCGACGCTTCCGAAAGTGAAAACTATGCGTCCCGTGTAGAATCGACAGACGGCGTATATATCGTACCTGCTTTTGTAGGTCTGGGTAGCCCATACTGGGATAGCGATGTGCGCGGTGCAGCATTCGGTCTGACTCGCGGTACCAGCAAAGAGCACTTCATCCGTGCTACACTGGAATCCCTTGCATATCAAACAAAAGACGTACTGACAGCGATGGAAAGCGATAGCGGCGTAACCGTAGGATCGCTTAAAGTCGACGGCGGTGCGGTGAAAAATGGCTTCCTGATGCAATTCCAAAGCGACATCCTCGGCGTACCGGTGGAGCGTCCGGCTGTTAACGAAACAACAGCACTTGGCGCTGCATATCTGGCAGGTCTGGCTGTAGGCTATTGGGAAAGTTTGGACGAAATTGCGTCTACACACAGCGATCTGGTTGACCAATTTGAGCCGAAAATGGAAGATGCACGCCGCGAAGAACTGTATGCTGGCTGGCAAAAAGCAGTTCACGCAACGATGGCATTCAAATAAAACGATAGCATTCTAATACGTCGTCGTAGGAAGCTGGCTGTATGTATACAGCCGCATTTTATCCGTATCCTATGAATAGATGCTACAGAGCAGCAACAATATAGGCTTCAGCACAGAGAGCCAGTTATTCTTTCGAGGATAACTGGCTTTTTGTTGTCCACTGTTACCGCTTCGTTTGCGCTTGGTTCTGTTACGGATTGCAACAGATGCCGATGCAGCGGATATATAGCAGACTGTAATCTGTCCATTAGATGTATGCGCTAGGCTGCTATCTATAGGCGAGTTCTATTTCTGCTCACTGTGCTGCTATGGTTTGCCACAATTTCAATCGTATGTCACAAAACAGACCGTGCAATCGCTAAGATTCTGTGGTACTATGACGATTGAAAATGATTATCTTTATCAATTAATATTCAAAAGGCGGGTAGACCATGCACACATTTCGCAAGTACAGTATGATCCTGATGACCATTCTGCTGGTAGGGGTATTAGCAGCTTGTGGTCAGGCACAAACGCAGTCGCAGTCAAGTAGTGCCTCCACAGCGACAGATAGCAGTAACGAAGCAGCTACGTCTACGGAAGCACAATCTACAACCATCACTTACAAAGCAGCCAATGGCGAGGTGGAAGTCCCAAGCCATCCGAAGCGTGTTGTTGTGCTGGCGGATAGCTATTACGGATTCTTCGTCGCGCTGGGGTTACAGCCGATTGCAACGGTGAATCATGTCTTTTCCAGTGATATGCTGAAAAGCACCACAACTGGCATAACCAATCTGGGCGAAACGCCTAAAGTGGAAGAAGTTATGGCGCTGAAGCCCGATCTGATCGTAGTCTGGGATGGCGATGCCAATCTGGAAAACTATGAAAAAATCGCACCGACGGTAGCGATCAAATACGGACAATATACGTACAAAGAGCAATTGCAGGAATTTGGCAAAATGACGGGAACCGAGGACAAAGCAAAAGAGGTTGCCGCGGCTTGGGAAAGTAAAATTGCGGAATGGAAGCCAAAAGTACAAGCAGCTGTAGGCGACAAAACGGTTTCAATCCTGCAACCATACGCCAAAGGTGTCTATGTAATGGGCGACAGCTACGGTCGTGGCGGTGAGATCATGTACCAAGAGCTGGGTCTGAAAGGTACAGAAATGACGCAGAAGGAAGCGATTGATAACGGACCGGGCTATGTAGACATTTCGCTGGAAAATGTACCTGATTTTGCAGGCGACTATATCTTCACTGCACCTTGGGGTGGCGATGGCGAGACAACTGGTTCGACGCTGTACAATAGCAGCCTTTGGAAATCGCTACCGGCAGTCAAAGAAAAGCATGTATTCAACATCGATCCGGTCGCGTACTATTTCAACGATCCGATCTCAATGAATGCACAGCTTGATTTCATCGTGAAAAGCCTGACAGGCGCGTAACGATAGCAATGGATGCGCAGGCGGCAGCATAGTCGTTGACGTTGTATCAAAATCTTTGTAAAATTTGAACGATTTCTTTGCCTTGCTAACATCAGTATGCTATAATAACGTTAACAAGTTAATAAATACGTCATTAGACTTTGGAGAGACCACGAATACACTCGGCTGATTGCCGTTATGGTGTACATTTCGTGGTCTCTTTTTTCATGACTTTCATTGGAAAAATATACAAATTGGCATCCTGTACATACAGGACCTTGCCATCTTGAGCTTACATTTACATTCACATCATAATCAGGGAGGCAATACAATATGAATACTTCATTTTCGGCACAACACAGGGCAGAAACGTTACAAAAAATGAGCAGTGCTCCATTGGACGTACTGGTCATTGGCGGCGGTATTACGGGTTCTGGGATCGCACTGGATGCGGTAACGCGCGGCATGAATGTCGGCGTGGTAGAAATGCAGGATTTTGCAGCAGGTACCTCTAGTCGTTCGACCAAGCTTGTCCACGGTGGTCTACGTTATCTGAAGCAATTTGAAGTGAAAATGGTTGCCGAGGTAGGGAAAGAACGTGCGATTGTATACGAAAATGGTCCGCATGTGACCACACCGGAATGGATGCTGCTGCCGTTTCACCAAGGTGGTACATTTGGCAGCTTTAGCACTTCCATCGGTCTGCGTGTGTATGATTTCCTTGCTGGCGTAAAAAGCAGCGAACGCCGTAAAATGCTGAGCGTACAGGATACGCTTGCCAAAGAACCGCTGATCAAACAGGACGGTCTTAAAGGTGGCGGTTATTATGTGGAGTATCGTACTGATGATGCCCGTCTAACCATCGAAGTAATCAAAGAAGCCGTAGAGCGCGGCGCAATGGCAGTGAACTATGCCAAAGCAGCAGATTTCATTTATGAAAATGGCAAGCTGAAAGGCGTAAAAGTAAAAGACACCATCAGCGGCAAGGAATACTCGATTTATGCACATAAAGTGATCAACGCCGCAGGTCCGTGGGTCGATACACTGCGCAAAATCGACAACTCCAAAAAAGGCAAAACCCTGCAAATGACCAAAGGGATTCACCTTGTAATCGACCATGAACGCTTCCCATTGGAGCAGGCGGTTTATTTTGATACACCGGACGGTCGTATGGTATTCGCGATTCCGCGTGACGGCAAAACGTATGTGGGTACAACCGATACCGTCTACAAAGCCGATCCAGCTCATCCGCGTATGACCACAGCGGATCGTGATTATGTGATCGACTCAATCAATTATATGTTCCCAAGTGTCAACGTAACCGCAGCCGATGTGGAATCCAGTTGGGCAGGTGTACGTCCACTGATTCACGAAGAAGGCAAATCGCCATCCGAGATTTCCCGTAAGGATGAAATCTGGCAGTCCGATAGCGGTCTGATCACCATCGCTGGTGGTAAGCTGACCGGGTATCGCAAAATGGCAGAAATGGTTGTCGATCTGGCTGCTGAGCTGCTGGGCAAAGAGCAAAACAAAACATTCAAACCATCGCAAACGAAGCATATGTCCATCTCTGGTGGGAATGTAGGCGGCTCTGCGGGTCTGCCAGCATTTATCCGTCAGCATACCGAAGCAGGCGCCAATGTCGGTCTGACTCGTAAAGAAGCAGAATATCTGTCCAGCTTCTACGGTTCCAATGTGAGCAAACTGTTTGCGCTGGTTAACCGCAAAGACGAGATCGCTCAAGAAGTGGGTCTGCCAGCCGATGTATGTGTACGCATCGCGTATGCGATTGAAGAGGAAATGACCTTTAAACCAGTCGATTTCTTCATCCGCCGTACGGGCGCATTGTTCTTCAATATCGCTTGGGTGCAGCAATGGAAACAACCCGTGATCGAATATATGGCAAAACGTCTGGATTGGAACGCGGAGCAAAAACGTCGTTACATCGACGAGCTGGAAGCGCAGTTGCATGATGCAGTGGTTCCGTCCGATGCAGAAGCGACCAGCGAATTTGCAGTCTAAGGAATAGGTTGGCTGTCTTGATAAAGGAATCTTGATCCTACGACTTACCAAATGCTTACCGTTAAAATGTTAGCTTTTTAATAGATCATTTCACACACAAAAAACAGGCTGCGGGTATCAACCGTTGCCTGTTTTTTTGTGTGAAATGAAATTCTTTATAGTAGCTTTTGTAGTAGCTGTTGATAGAAATTGTTCGTATCTAGTGTTTCCATGTAGAGTATATAGATCACGTAGATGGAGTATAACGTTGGATGGTCATAGAGAACACACGTAAGCGCTGCTTAATCTGAATCCCCGACTAAAGTCTAGGTTGTATATTCCCTGTGGGCGGAAGCACGAGATGGACAGATATGATATGCTGACTGCATCGGGAATGCAAAATATGGAAAAGGAGAGCATACATATGATCAAACGGGCGATTATTGCACCGGTTTTGCTGCTGCTGGGCGTATATTTATTTTTGAATCCAGGGGGATCGGGCAATGCGGCGACGATTTTTGCGATATTTTGGCCGACGCTGTTTGTGATTCCACTCAGTCTGTTTTTGCACTGGATGGTATTTTCGCTCATTGGACGGAAGGCGTTATGGCTAGTAGTACCGGGCGGAATTTTGCTGGTCAGCGGATTGACGTGCCAGATGGCGCAGATGTTCGGATTATGGCATGTGATGTGGCCGGGCTTTATTTTGGCGGTAGCCGTCGGGCTGTTTGAATTGTACTGGTTCGGTACGCGTAACAAATGGCTATTGATTCCGATCAATCTGCTCACAGTACTATCCCTGCTGTTTTTTGCAGTATTTTCTATCGATTCGGTGTTGTCGAGCTTCGTGTTCGTTCAGCCACTGGTAGCGATGGCGCTTGTGCTGGGTGGCGCATGGTTGATCTTCAATCGCAAACAAGAATGGTAGGAAGCTGTTGCTTATCATGCAGCAGCTGAATATGGGAACGATACTATGGTTAGGTAGAGAAAGCATCCAACACTCCAATGATGGAGGATCGGATGCTTTTTCTTTTGTATAGGCATGAAAAAGGCATATAAAGTCAAAATAGCAGCAATTTTCAGCAAAATTGTATCAAGCAAACTGTAAACGCTTTCTCTATAATAGATAGCAAAGAAGATAGCCATCGTTCGTCGGATCTTAGCATGAATCGGTCATATAGCAAGGTGAAGGGAGAGGATGGGATGGAGAACAATCGAGAGCGGCTGCTGGACTATAGCTCGCGAATGCAATCGCCAGATCGACGCTGGTATTATCGAGGCAAGCAACATGAGACGTATTGGCATGAATTGCGACATTCTGCTGTAGTGGCGAATGATATTCAGCAGATTGTGGATCAAGGAAATGAATGGTGGGAGCAGCCTATACCGGAGCTGACGTATACGCTATTTGCAATTTTTGCGGAACAGGGTTCGCGGCTGGAATATGAGGATGTGTATTTTGAGCGACGTTGTCGGTTGAATACGTATGCGCTGCTTACCTTGCTGGAACCGGAGCAAGCTGGATATGCGCAAAGACTGCACGATATGCTATGGGCAATTTGTGATGAATATACATGGTGCTTGCCTGCACATGTTGCTACGGATCATCATCCTGCGGAGATTGCGGAGCAGATTGATTTGTTTGCTGCCGAAACGTGCTTTGCGCTGGCGGAGATATTGTTGCTGTTAGGTGAGCAGCTACCAAGGCTGCTACGCGAACGGATTACATATGAAGTGGAACGGCGTATTTTCCAGCCGTTTCTAAGTGAACGGTCCTATCACTGGCAGGAAGCTCGTCACAACTGGGCGGCGGTATGTGCTGGCTCCATTGGGGCAGCGGCGTTATTGCTGCTGGATGACGCGGAGCGGCTGGCGGATATTTTGGTCAAAACACAGCATAGTATGGCGTGCTATTTGGATGGTTTTGGCGATGATGGAGCTTGTCTGGAAGGGGTAGGATATTGGAATTACGGGTTTGGATTTTTTGTCTATTATAGTGATCTATTGCGTAAACGAAGCAATGGAGAGTTGGATTGGTTTCAAAATGCGAAGGTGGCACGAATCGCTACTTTTCAGCAAACATGCTTTCTCAGTGGCAGTCTGGTGGCGAATTTCTCGGATTCACTGCCGCATGTGCATGTACATATGGGGCTGTCTCATTATTTGGCAGAGGAATATGCGGATGTGCAGATACCGCCGCAGCATTTGCGGGCCACGTACAGGGAAGATCATTGCAGTCGTTGGGCGCCCGCTCTGCGCAATCTGCTTTGGACGATGACGCAAGCGCCTATCATAGAAGATTGGCAGGATGGCAGTTATCATTTGCAGGATGCGAGCTGGCTCATCTCGCGGCATCATAGTAGTGGGCATGCGTATGGCTTTGCAGTCAAAGGCGGTGATAACGATGAACCGCACAATCATAATGATCTGGGACAGTTGATCTGGTGTGTAGATGGCGAGGTGTATTTGGCGGATCTGGGTAGTGGTGAGTATACCGCCTCTTATTTTGGCGAAGGACGATATGGATATGATTGCAATGGCTCGCAGGGACACAGTGTACCGATTATTGATGGGCAGCTTCAATGCGCTGGTGCTGCCTATCGGGCAGAGGTGCTGCATGCACAGATGGGAGCGGAGCGTGATGAATGGACGATGGAGTTGCGCGGAGCTTACGATATTCCGCAGCTACAATCGCTGACACGTTCGTTAATCTGGCATAAAGGAGAACAGCCGTATTTGGAGCTGAGCGATTCCTATCGATATGATGGAACGCCGAGTAATTGGCGTGAACGGTTTGTCACGTGGAGGCAGCCGCAATGCGCGGTGGATGCTGGAAAGGTGATCCTACCGGGAGAAAAAGGGCATGTGGAAATCGAATACGATCCGCAGCGCTGCCATGTTGTGATTACGCCTCACCATTATCGGAATCATTTTGGTGTGGATACGGCGTGGTACAGTGTGGATTTCGAAGCAATACAGCTGGGGGTAGAAGGAACATTGCACTTCGAGTTTCGTTTTGTACCATTGACGTTCAATCGTTCAATTCAATAAAGGGGGTGCTTGATATGAATGCAGTTCATCCGGCATGGGTGAAGGAAGCGTGGAGAAAGGCATTAGATAAGACGAGAATCAACAGCGGTATCATTGGAGCGGAATTTCCGCATGCGAGTCAGAATGGGACGTATGTGTTGGAGCCGCCGCATTGGTGGACAGCAGGCTTTTGGCCGGGCATGTTGTGGCAATTGTATGCAGATAGTGGGGAGCAGCAGCTACGCGATGTGGCAGAGCAGTGTGAACAGCGGCTGGATGAAGTACTGGACGGCTATGTGAAGCTGGATCATGATTTGGGCTTCATGTGGCTGCTGACCAGTGTAGCCAATTACAAGCTGACTGGCAATGAGCCATCCCGCGTGCGTGCGCTCAAGGCAGCGAATTATTTGGCAGCGCGCTTTAATTTGCAGGGCAGATATATTCGTGCATGGAACCCGTGGCGGGAAGGCGAAGATAATAGCGGTGTTGCGATTATCGACTGCTCAATGAATACGAGCCTACTGTTCTGGGCATCGGCAGAAAGTGGCGATCCGCGCTTCCGTCATATCGCTGAAGCGCATATGGATACAGTGTTGGAGCATTTTATTCGCCCAGATGGTTCGGTATATCATATTGTGAATTTTGATCCGTTGACTGGTGAAGTCGTGGAGAAGCTGGGTGGGCAAGGATATGCGCCAGAATCAGCGTGGTCGCGCGGAGCAGCATGGGCGTTGTATGGATTGGCGCTAGCATATCAGCATACGGGACGTGTAGATTATTTGCATGCTTCGCAGCGGGTAGCACATTTCTTCATCACCCGATTACCGGATGATCATGTGCCGCATTGGGATTTTCGTGCGCCAGCGGAGATTGGAGAGATTCGTGATACCTCGGCGGGTAGCTGCGCCGCCAGCGGTCTGCTGCTGCTGTCGAAGCTGGTGGATGATTCCGAAGGGCTTGTTTATAAACGTACTGGGCTACGCATGCTGGAATCACTGTATCGCAACTATGGTAGCTGGGATGATCCGAACGAGCAGGGCTTGCTGCTACACGGCACTAGCCATTACCCAGAACAGCGCAATATTGATGTGCCGCTCATTTACGGTGACTTTTTTTACGTTGAGGCATTGGCACGCGTGCAGGATAAAGGTCCATTTTACTGGGAATAAGAAAGGGGCAAACAGATGACGTCTTCATCGCAACATTCTCCCTATGTATCGGGACACTCGCAACATGTCTTATCGGAGCGATCGGCGCAGAATTCACCGCAGCATACAACGTATGGGGCAAGTGGTACGGAATCTACGCTACAGCTACATACACGTGATGATCTTGCTGCACTGCTGCATCAACTGACGGAACCGCTGCTACCACTGTATAGTGAAGGCAAAGCCCGCCTACGCATCGGGCATACAGGCGCGAGCTATCCGGCGGATGTTGCCGAAATGGAGGGCTTCTCACGGGTACTGTGGGGATTGGTACCGCTGCTAGCGGGCGGCGGAGACAGCTCGTTATGGGAGACCGTGCTAGAGGGGATTCGTCACGGTACGAATCCGGCGCACCCCGAATATTGGGGTGATGTGAATGATTATGATCAGCGGCTGGTAGAGATGGCTGCCTTCGGGCTTGCGCTGGCACTGATTCCAGAGCGGATCTGGACACCGCTGTCGGCGGAGGAGCAGGATCATCTGTATCGCTGGCTGAACCAGATCAATCATCATCCGTGCTATGATTGCAACTGGTTGTTTTTCAATGTGCTGGTTAATGTGGGGTTTCGCCGTGCCGGGCTGGAATATGATGCAGTGCAATTGGAACAGAATGTACAGCGCATTGATGCCTTTTATTTGGAAGACGGATGGTATAGCGATGGAGTGAATGGGCATAGCGATTATTATGTGCCTTTTGCCATTCATTATTATGGGTTAGTATACGCGCGTCTGATGGAGCAGGAAGACCCAGAGCGCAGTCAGCGATTCAAGCAGCGTGCCGTAGCGTTTGCGACTGAGTTTCTGGCATGGTTTGCACCGGATGGATCGGCGTTGCCGTATGGGCGTAGCTTGTCGTATCGATTTGCGCAATCGGCGTTTTGGAGTGCGCTCGCTTATGCAGGTGTAGATGTGCTGCCTGCGGGGGTACTGAAAGGCTTGGTGCTGCGTCATCTGCGTTGGTGGATGGAGCAGCCAATTGTGGATGGGCGCGGGGTGTTGACGATTGGATATGCGTACCCCAATTTGGTGATGGCGGAAAATTACAATTCACCCGGCTCGCCGTATTGGGCGCTGAAGGCATTCTTGCCCTTGGCATTTTCAGAGGAGCATCCGTTCTGGAGTGAGGAGGAGCAGCCTTTACCAGAAATGGATACCTATCATGTCCAGCAGCCAGCACATCTGGTGATCGTGCGTGAACAGACTACGGGACATGTGGCTGCCTTCAATAGCGGTCATCGGTATACGAATGAGCATACGCATACCTCAGCGAAGTACGAGAAATTCGTATATTCTACAGGCTTCGGATTCAGTGTACCGCGGTCAGAATGGGGGCTGGGACAAGGAGCATTTGATTCTGTGCTGGCGCTGAGCGAGCATGATGACAATCTGTATCGGGTACGGCGACGCAATGTCGAGACGAGTATTACCGACAATGTACTGCATGCGATCTGGCAACCGTGGCACAATGTAGAGGTGCGGACATGGCTGATTGCCGGTCTGCCGTGGCATCTGCGTATTCATCGCATCGAAACGGGGCGAGCGCTAGATGTGGCAGAGGGTGGTTACGCATTGGGACAGCAAGGACAATGGCAAGCGCATACGCAGCCTGTAGCAACTGCGGTGATGACGGCTTATGGTAGCAGCGGTATCGTCGGGCTGCGTGGATATGAGCAGGCAGAGCTAATCTGGCCCAATGCCAATACGAATCTGCTGCATCCACGTACCGTATTGCCTACACTCAAAGCGACAGTAGAGCCGGGAGTTCAATGGTTAATCGCTGCTGTGCATGGTGATCCTGCTAAAGGTACGGCTATTCCCGATGAAGCCCATGTGCGCAATCTGCTATCCCAATCGCCTGCGGAGCTGTTACAGGTGAAGATGAATAATGAACAGATTATGGTAACGACCTATACAGGCAAAGAAGTTACAATTGAGCTGAATGGCTGAATGGCTGAATGGCTGAATGGCTGAATGGCTGAATGGCTGAATGGCTGAATGGCTGAATGGCTGAATGGCTGAATGGCTGAATGACTGAATATACCGAATTGCAGAGTACTCATACATGAAAAGCCTGTCTTGAAAAAGTCAGGCTTTTTGCTATGTGATGCTACAACGAATATATTCCACACGTCGCATTCAATTGATAGCAGAAGTCAACGATACGATATTCCGCAAAATCGTACAACCACACGTATTTTTTCGCAAAAAAGCGTGATTATGGGTATATAATAATAAGTTGGGTAAAAGCGTACATATTATAAAGGATCGGGCAGCTTATCATGGTCCGTATAGAGAGAGGAGAAATAGACCCGTATGGAAACACTGAACGTGATTCTGGTTGTTTTACTTATTTTATTGACTGCCTTTTTTGTGGCGTCGGAATATTCGATTATTCGGGTGCGCATCTCGCGTATTAATCAGCTTGCCGAAGAGGGCAATAAAAATGCCAAAGCGGTGCAGTCCATCATTAGTCGATTGGATGAATTTCTATCTGCCTGTCAGCTTGGTACGACACTAACGTCGCTGGCACTCGGTTGGTTGGGCGAATCGACGATTGAGGAGCTGCTGCATCCGCTGTTTGTACTGCTGCATATCCCAGATACACTCACCTCCATTTTGTCGTTCTTGCTAGCGTTCCTACTACTGACGTATTTGGAAGTGGTGATTGGGGAGCTGGTGCCGAAGTCATTTGCCATTCAAATTGCCGAACCAATGGCATTATTCTTCGCCCGTCCGATGATCGTCTTTTATCGGTTAACGTATCCGTTTAACTGGGTGTTAAGTCGTTCGTCGCGTCTGATTACTGGTCTATTCGGCATCAAGCCGATTTCCGAGCATGAAGCGGCGCAGAGTGAAGCAGAACTGCGTTTTGCATTATCCGAGGGGTACAAGAGCGGCAGTATTACGCCGACAGAATATCGGTATTTGAACAATGTATTTGATTTTGACGAGCTAGTCGGCAGTGAGATTATGGTACCGCGTACCGAGATGGTATATATCGCGCAGGATGCGAGTCTGGCACAATTTTATGAAGTGATTCGGTTGGAGCCGTATAGTCTAATCCCAGTTGCATTGGAAGGCGATAAGGATAAAATTATCGGTCTGCTCAATGTCAAAGAAGTGCTGCGCGATGTTATCCACAAGCAGCATGTACCGGAGGATGTGATTGCTCCATTTATCCGCCCGGTATTGCAATTGATCGAAACGGTACCAGCGCGTGAGCTGCTTGGCAGAATGCAAAAGGAGAATATTCATATGGCGGTACTACTGGATGAGTACGGCGGTACAGCAGGTATGGTCACACTAGAGGATATTCTCGAAGAGATCGTTGGCGATATTCCATCCAAATCTGACACTGAGCCGCCTCCTACTCCGACCATTACCAAGCTGGGCGAAAAGCATTACCAATTGCAGCCACAGGCGCTCATTCATGAGGTGAACCGCCGTCTTGGAACCGACATTGAGGCAGGAGAGGCATATACGATTGGCGGCTGGATCTGGTCACGCAAATTCAATATCCGCGAAGGTGACTCTGTTGTGGAGGATGGGTTTGAATTTACGGTAACCGTGATGGAGCAGCAGCATATTCGCAAAATCGAAGTCCAGCCGTATATCGATCCTGAAGATCCAGAGCTGGATTGAGAAGGCTGCCCTTGATCAACCGTGATATAATAAAAGAACGAGTGATGATGGTGCATCATTCGGACCATGAGTAAGGAGAAACCGATACAACGGGGTGAACATATGGCTAAACGGAACAAACAACCGGCTCGCCCAGCAGCTGCTGCGCAGGACAAACCGGCTACATTAAAAGATATGCTTAGCGCAGATGTGCTGGACAAGTTGAAGGCACAGGCGAATGAGCTACGCGAAGCCGAACAGGAGCGCAAGGAAGAACAGCGCCTTCAGGTGGAGCAGGAGCGCAAAGCAGAGCAGAAGCGACGCGATAACGATTTTGCCTATTTGCTGGATAACAGCAAGCAGGATTGGAAAAAATTCAAATAAGCATAGTAGCAACCTTGCACCGGTATTGACGACTCCTGAGGGAGCAGCAATGCCGGTGTTTTTGCTGTTTCCGCCTTATCAAACTGCTACATAAGTACTTCTTTGTTTGTTATATAAACTAACTTGATACTATCCATATCTCTATAAATTTATGGAATATACTGTTTATTTTAAAAGAAAGTGATAAAATTAATCATATAAATAATCTTTTTATAAAAAAAAATTACAAAATGAGGTATGAAACCTCTAGTCAAAATTCATGATTACGTTATAATGAATTACAATATAAACGATGTTGCATTTCGTCCTTCATCAAGACCTTACACCGATGCCAGGAATGCTTCAGGATGCTGATGAACCTAACTTTTGCTGAAAGAGGGTGGAGTATCGTGTCTGAAAATGCACAATCGCTAACGCACAAATCATCGGCTGTTATCAAGCGCAAGTGGCTCAGCTCCGCAGATATTGCAGGCTGGTGTTACGCCTTGCCCCTGTTGGTCGGTGTCCTCGGCTTCTCGCTGTATCCGATGCTATCTGCACTGTGGACAAGCTTCCACGGCAATGGCGCAGCTTCCTCGTCGTGGGTGGGTTTGTCCAACTACACCCGTGTCCTTCAAGACGATCTATTCTGGAACTCCCTGTACAACACCGTCTACATTGGTGGATTGTCTGCCGCACTCGGTATTGTGTTCTCCTTTATCCTCGCCAGTCTGGTGCATCATCTGCCCTGGCAACGCACTCGCAATGTCTTCAAAGCTCTTTTCTTCCTGCCTAATGTCGTCTCTGCAGTAGCTACCAGTCTATTATTCAGCCTACTCTTTTATCCCGGTCGTGAAGGTGTGATCAACTATGTACTAGGTTGGTTTCATATTGATCCGGTGGGTTGGTTTACCGATCCGTCCATTGCTCGCCTCAGTGTGGTGCTTATGATTTTGTGGGGAGCGCTTGGCTATAACACGATTATTTTCCTTGCTGCTCTACAAAGTGTTCCGCGCGAGCAATACGAAGCTGCGGATATTGATGGAGCGTCCTCGCTAGGCAAATGGCGGTATATCACCATTCCATCTCTGCGTCCGATCTTCGTCTTCATGATTATTATGGGCGTGATTAGCGGGATGAAGCAGTTCACCAATGTATGGCTCATCGGCGGCAGTGCAGGTAATCCGGCTGGCTCGCTGATGACATCGGTGCTGTACATTTACCGCAATGCCTTTCTGTCGGCTCAAATGGGGATCGCCACCGCTGCATCGTATCTGCTGTTTATTCTCATCCTAATTCTCACGGTGATCATTCTACGTCTGAATCGACGAGGGGCAACGGACTAATTGATAAAAGACAGTTGCGGCTCCATCGCTCTATATAATGAAAATTATTCTTTAAACAACGAATTGTTAATGATTTTAATTACATTATAGTTGATCAGAAGTTCCCCTTAGTTGATGGAAAGCACACCGTCGATGATGAAAACGTCGTGAATGACAAATGGACATACTCACATTGTATTGAGGAGGAACATTGCTATGGATCGAAGTACCCGTTCTCCTGCCGCCTCGCCTCTGCGTATCAGTCATCGCAACATGCGTCGTCTGAATAGTGCCATCATTCTGTTCGTGCTCTGTCTAGTTTCGATTACGATGGTCATTCCATTCGTTTGGATGGTGACGACTAGCTTTGACTGGGGTGCACGGCTGAATGTCCCTTTCCCGCCGCGCTTCTGGCCGGATGATCCTTCGCTGCGCACCTATCGTGCCGCGCTGACCAATGTTGATCTGCTGCGCTACATATTCAATTCCTTTCTTGTTGCTGCCGGAACGATTCTGATCAGCCTGATCTCGGCGCTGATGTCCGGTTATGCCCTATCCAAAATCCGCTTTAAAGGTGCAGGCATTGTGTTGGTGCTCGCGCTTAGTACGATGATGATTCCGTTTGAGATGACGATGATTCCGCAATATATGCTATTTAATCAACTCCATTTATTGGACACATACTGGGTATTTTACTTGCCAGCATTGAATTATGCGTTTGGTACCTTTCTGTGCAAGCAGTTTATCGATGGGCTGCCGGGTGAATTGCGTGAAGCCGCGCTGATTGATGGAGCAAGCGAATTTTCTATTTTCCCGCGTATTTATCTCGCGATCTGTATGCCCATTGTCGCTACCATGATTATTTTACAATTTCTCGGTGTCTGGAATGAATTGATCTGGCCGCTGCTGGCGCTGAATGATCCGAACAAATACACGATCCAACTCGGTTTGGCGATGTTCAATTATAACAATGGTACGCGGCAAATGCCGTCGATCATTATGGCAGCTACCTGTGTCAGCCTGATTCCAGTACTGCTGCTGTATATGTTTTTGCAAAAGTACATTGTAGAAAGCATTGCTACTACTGGGATTAAGCAATAAAGCGAGAATGTGATATTCGGCGTACATCCTATTCGTTACGCCAAAGGGAACGTTTACTGTATATCCATTCGCATGGATAGCGGCTCTACTCCGTTATGCTGTGCCACTATATAAACAGGTAGAACATTTCAAATCAGAAAAGGCGGGATCTTATGAACAGACCATGGCAAACTACGATTATTGTCGTTCTAGTGCTGTTGCTGACTGCATGTGGTTCTTCGGGCAGTGGTAGCAGTGGTGCGGAAGCAGAAACGTACAATTCCGATGTCCAGAAGGTATCCGACATTTCCGGTACGGTGCGTGTCGCGCTTGCCGGTTGGCAGCTTGAAAATGGGATGGACGCGGTGACCGGACAGGAGACGACGGGCTTCAACCAGTACGTGCAGGATACGTTTAAGAAAATGTATCCCAATATCACGTTAGAGGTCACTCAGGTTCCGTGGGAAAATGCGCAGGCAAAGCAGCGCGCCCTGCTTATGTCGGGCGATGTAGATGTGCTGTATACGGGCGGGGCGTTTGCTTCCCAGTATTATAATGAAGGATTGCTGCGCAATATCGACGATCTAATCAAACAAGACAAAGAGTTCGACCCTTCCATTTATCTGCAAGGCATCTGGAACAATTCTTACAGCACACGCTCCCCTGACGGCAAAAATCAGTATGGTATTCCGGCAGTACTGGGTAAGCGCGTCACCATTTACGACAAGCAGCTGTTCGACGAATGGGGCGTAGAGCCATTGTCCGAAGTACCAACACCAGAAGAAATTCTGGAAAAAGCGAAAAAGATGACAGGCACCAACCCAAAAACGGGTGAGCAAAATTACGGATTGTACTTTGCTGGCAATTCGCTCAATCAGGCAACGCTGGTGGCACTTAGTTATTATTTTGATGCAAAAGGCGGCGAAGGTACACTGGATAAACCAGCGGATATTCAATGGGAGCTGAACACACCGGGTATGGTCAAAGCCGTCCAATGGCTGGGCGAAGCTGCCAAGCTGGCACCGCCTGCATTTGTGAACGGTAATGGTGCAGAGAACTTCGGTCTGGACAAAAACAATGTCGCTATGGTGCTCGACAATAGTGGTACGACGATTATGAGTGAATATCGTGCCAACAAAGACGATGCACTGCTGCAACGATATATTCCCGTCATGAATATGGGACCAGACGGCACAGGCTGGGTTGCGGTCGACCCAATCATCATGGCAAAAAAAGCCGAGAATCCAGAAGCAGCATGGGCAGTTATGAAATTCCTCGCTAGCTATGATACACAGAAGTGGGCATATTTGAACTTTGATATGACACCGACACTGACCAATGCAGATTTCGTTGAGTCCAACAATGGCTTTATCAAAAATGCAATGAAAATGGCTGAGATCAGCAAGCCGACCCTCATGGACGAAGCCGATCCGTTTTATAACAGCGAGATCGTGCCAGCAGTGAACGGTTATATTAGTGAGGTTGCCAACGGTGGCTCGCCAGATGTGCAAGCACTGCTGGATCGACTGCAATCGAGAGCAGAGCAGTGGTCGGCAAGTCAGAAGTAAGAGGTAAAACGTAATAAGAGGGTGGAAGTAAGAAGTAAGAAGTAAGAAATCACAATGAAGAAGTTCAGAGTTCAGAGTTCAGAGTTCAGAGTTTTAGAGTTCAAAGTTAGAAGTCAGGAATCAGAAGCAGTATGCTCATGCCTTTGCGCAGATAATTATATCTGTAGCAAAGGCATGTTTTGTCTGCTGCCAACTGGAAATGTTTATCCCCAACCAAAGTCAGGTATATAATGAGAATGTTAGGCTTACTTCAACGATAGTCGATACGATGCAGATGATGATGGCATAATCGTTTCATTGACACCCCATCATGCAAGCATATACACGAAAGGAAATGAACAGATGAACGGACAAACACGCGCTAATATCAAAGCAGGGCTGGAAGTGGATATTGTACTCAAGCAGGACCAGCGTACCGGCAAGCTAACGCGCGGGATCGTCAAAGATATTTTGACCAATTCGCCGAATCATCCGCATGGCATCAAGGTGCGGCTCGCGTCAGGGCAGGTAGGACGGGTAAAACATATTATTGCGGCTTCTAACTGAAGACTGCACCAATGGATAACGAAAGGGGCATGACATGATGAAACAGAACAAACTGGGCGCTTCCGATCTAGTGGTCGGTGAAATTGGACTCGGCTGTATGTCACTCGGCTCGGAGGAACGACAAGCAACGCGATTGCTGCATGAGGCACTGGATCTCGGCGTAACGCTGCTGGACACTGCCGATCTGTATGACGAGGGGCGCAACGAGGAGATTGTCGGTAAAGCGATCAAAGGTCGCCGCAGCGATGTCGTCTTGGCAACCAAGGTCGGCAATCGTCGTGTACCGGGCAAAGATGGCTGGGAATGGGACGCGTCGAAGGAATATATTTTGGAGGCGGTTAAGGACAGTCTGCGTCGTCTGCAAACTGATTATATCGATCTGTACCAGCTGCATGGCGGTACATTGGATGACAATATCGACGAGACGATTGAAGCGTTTGAGCAGTTGAAGCGCGAAGGTCTGATCCGCCAATATGGCATCTCCTCGATCCGCCCGAATGTGATCCGTGAATATGTAAAACGTTCGCATCTGGTGAGCGTGATGAGTCAGTATAGCATTCTGGATCGTCGTCCCGAAGAAGAGGTATTGCCATTGCTAGCGGAAAACGGCATTAGCGCCATCGTGCGCGGACCAGTGGCAAGTGGTGCGCTGGCTCATGGTCGTCAGGATAAAGCGGAAAAAGGCTATCTGGACATCGATGGCGAGGAGATTGTGAAGTTGCGTCGTCATCTGGAAGAGTTCTGCAATCCAGAACGCACCTTGACCCAACTGACGATTCGCTATTCGCTCGCACATCCGGCGGTCGGTGCAGTCATTCCGGGCGCCAGTTCGTCTGAACAGCTTCGTCATAATGTAGAGGCGGCTTCGGCACCACTGCTGACTGAAGGAGAGTTAAATGCCATTCGCTCGCTTCGTCCAGCCAATACGTATGCGCAGCACCGATAAACTGGGCGCATTTCCTATGATACTGGAAGTGTAGAGCAAGATCATTCCAGCTCTCCTTTCAAAGATATGTAACAAAAGAAATAGCAATGTGACATACAACTCCATTTTCTGGTTAATAACTGGAATAGTGAAAAAGTAACCGGGAGGTGGATGTTGATGTGGAGCGCATTAATGTGGGGCGCCATCGCTGGCTCGGCAGTATTGCTGGGAGCAGTTGTGGCGGCCTTTTTTAAAATTCCAAAACGAATCATCGGCTGGATTATGGCGTTCGGTACCGGAACGCTGATCGGTGCGGCTGCATTTGAATTGCTGGAGGATGCCATCGAGGATGGTGGTCTGGTGTCGACAGCGATTGGCTTCGTTGTTGGTGCGGTGGTGTATACTGTGTTTGACCTGTATATATCCAATAAGGGTGGTGCCAACCGTAAACGCTCGTATTATGGACGCGGCTCCAATCCGAAGGATGACGATACCGATCCAGCACTTCATGATACGTCTGTAGCTGCATCCAACCGTGCCAAAGTCGCTTCCGGCAGAATCGCCGCGGCTGTCAGTGATGGCGCAAACGGTGCGAGCTCTAGCGATTCTAACGGAGCTTTGCAACAAGGAACTTCTTCCGTAGCGCGTCATGAAGATCGTGGTTCTCAAGCGGGCAGTAAGCGTGGCGATGCAGGCAACCAGAAGGCAAATGGCAAAGACGGAGGCGGCAAAAGCGAAAGCGGGCTTGGTATCTTCGCCGGAACCGTGATGGATGCGATTCCCGAGTCGATTATGATTGGTGCCAGCTTACTGACTGGTCAAGGCGTAAGCTGGGTACTGGTCGTATCGATCTTCGTCAGCAATATTCCAGAAGGGCTATCCAGCACCGTCGGTATGCAGCAAAGCGGCTTCTCCCGTCGTAAAATCTTTTGGATGTGGATTGTCGTGCTAGCCATCTCAGCGGCTGCCTCGATGCTAGGCTATCTGTTTCTGGAGATGCTGCCGAAGGAATTTAAGGCAGGCATTGGCGCTTTTGCTGGCGGTGGGATTATCGCGATGCTCTGCTCCACAATGGCTCCCGAAGCGTACGAGGAAGGCGGCCCAATTGTCGGTCTGATCGCTTCACTCGGTTTGCTGGCAGCGCTGGTGTTGAGTATTTAAAATCTATGTGGAAAGCTGCATTTTGTAGGCAGCCATTGCAATATAGAGAATCATGGAAAACCTTGAGCGGCTGTATGTCTTTCAAGGTTTTTTGTGATACAGTAACCGTTATTTTAGAATGTATTTCAAAACACTGGAAAGGTTATATACCGATGATCACAATTAACTGTATAGGGAATGACTCTATTCAATTGGATATATCTTCTCTTCAAGGTGCGAATTTAAATGGGCTTGAACTACACCGAGCTATTTTGAGTCATCAGGATGTAAGTTATAGTAGTTTGGTTTGTACCAATTTACGTGGTGCCGAGCTGTTCCAAACGAATCTCAGTCATTCTGTATTAACTTCTGCATTATTAATGACTGCGTATTTACAACACGCCAATTTGGAGTATAGCAATCTCAGTCAGGCAAGATGTGCAGGAGCAGACTTTCAAGGTAGTAATCTATCTCAATCAACTTTCACACAAGCCGATATTTGGAAAGCGGATTTTACAGGCGCTAATCTTAAAGGAGTGATCATGCTTTGTGAGAGAATCTCTGATGCGATATTTACAAATGCCATCTATGACGACTCTACGATTTGGCCGTCTTTTTTTGATCCTGCGTTATCTGGAGCTATCAAAGTTTAAATGGAATAACTTTAAAGTCGACTTAGACAGAGTTACTATTCTGTTGTAATGCCTTTTGCAGGATGAAGCCGCTCCATGCCGAATATCTCTGTATACAGGTACAGCAAGAGTGTTACCGTATATCATTCTATCATTCACATCCATTTCATCCATACCAGTCGTCCACATATCCATACAAGTTAGCTCGTATCGGTGTGCGGAAAAGGGGGAGTCGTTATGAAGGGAACATTGTTTGTGGAGAGGCATGCTGGGCGGGAGCTGCTTATTTATTTGCCGCCTTCGTATGATCAGGCGCAGTATCCGTTGCCAGTCGTGTATGTACAGGACAGCGGCGATCTATTCGATCCTGTGCTGAACGGCAACATTTATCATTTGGAATTGCGGTTTGCAGCGGGAACGCTGCCGGAGATGATGCTGGTGGGCATTGTGCCGAATGACCGTATCCATGAATATACTCCGTGGTCAGCGCAAAAGCTGGAGCCGGGGCGGCATTATGATCACTTTGGCGGCAGAGCGAGCCAGTATCTGTACGATATTACCCATAAGGTGAAGCCGTGGGTCGACCGCAACTTTTATACCGATCCGCGCCCCGAGTGTACGGGAATCGTTGGTAAATCGCTAGGTGGTCTCGTCTCGCTGTTTGCGGCTTATGTCTATCCCGAAGTATTCGGGCGTATCGGCGCGATGTCGGCATCACTCTGGTATGAGGGCTTCGTCGAATTTATGGCGGAGCGCCAATTGGATCACCATCTGCGCATCTATATGGATATCGGATCGCTGGAAGGTACTAGCAAAACGAATCGTCAGCGGTTTATGCAGTCACTAACCGATGAAGCGGCGTTGATTCTATCTGGCAATGAGCTACAGCCGGATCAGCTTCATTTTATTCGTCATGAAGGGGAAGACCATGAATCGGATTCGTTTTACCGACGCTTCCCAGAAATGATGGACTGGCTGTTTGCCCGCAATACGGTACGATTGCTCAAATAACCGTGAGAAGCCTGTCAGAGTATCTCTTTTAAGAAACCGTCTTGCCAAATTCGCCTCAAAAGCGGATAATAAGGAAAGAGATTTCTTAAAATTAAGATAGTCGCAGAAAGGAGCGGTTCTGATATGGAACGCATTGAAAGTGAAGATCAATACCGTCAGCTGATTGGTGAAGGAGAATACACCGTAATCAAGTTCGACACCAACTGGTGCCCGGACTGTAAGACACTGGATCGCTTTATGGGCGGCATTATAGAAGAAAATCAAGACAAGCGCTTCTATGCGATGGATGCTGAGAAGTTCCAAGATCTCGCTGAGCAAAATGAAGTGCGCGGCATTCCAAGTCTGCTTGTTTACCGTAATGGCGAGAAGATAGCCCACTTGCATAGCAAATTTGCGAAAACACCTACTCAAGTAGCTGAATATTTGGCTGACGTGAAATAATACAGATCGACAGAATGAAGATTATGCCAGCGAATAAGGAATTGGCAGTACTGCCTGCGCACTAGCCCATCGGGGCGGAAGGCGCAGACAGCACCGCCTTTGGATACAGAATCGCTGCATGACAAAAAGCCCGTACAGAATGATTTCTGTACGGGCTTTTTTGCGTTGATAACAACGTTATTACATTATTATCTTTCTTTCAAAATAACCATTATTTTACCGCAAGTTGACGACGTTTGAGCACCAATTGCTCTACGCTGCGCAGATGCAGCAGCAGTTCATCTGCTTCGTCATCGCTCAATTCGCGAATATTCTCAACCAGCTTGTGAGCCATCGTACCGAAAATTTTATCCAGAGCGCGTCCACCTTTACGGGTGATGGAGATGCTGACATAACGGCGGTCCTGATCCGAACGGGTACGCTCGATCAGCTCCTCATGCTCCAGCTTGTCACAAATTTGGGTAACAGCACTCGTTGTGAGTCCCGTTGCTTTCACAATATCTGTACCGTATTGACTACCGTTATTGAGCAGAAAATGCAAAATGAAAATTTCGGTAGTGTTTGATTTGAGCTGACGCATAAGCGTAGGCAGTTCCATGATTCGTGGCATCCGATCCACCAGCAAGAGATAACTTTTTAAGAGTTCGCCAGACGTTTCCAATAGTAAATCCTCCTCAATAAAATAAATAAAACTGTTAGTTAATTATTGGTATAATGAAAGCAACCAGAGTTGATTGGCTATCACGAATCAATTATGTAGATCGCCAGGATGTGTAGAAGCAAAATACCAATATAGAGAGTAACGAATGCAGGATAACGATATCAATCGTAAATCGTCGAGATCCTTTTCTTAAAACTTCCTTAACAATATAGTAATTTGTTACCAGTATTCCGTCAATGCAAATTCGACAGATTGAGACAAAAAACCGTTGTCATTGACGTAAATTTGAACATTTTTTATAATTAACTATCAATATCGCCGATTGGACGATGAAATCCCGAACATTGAACGAGAATGTTCAACCCAATTCCAGGAAAAAGGTGGCATCAGCTACATTGAATCAATCATCACTTCCCTTTGTAACGATGGACGAAATTGTACGCGAAGGCGATCCGATTTTGCGCAAGGTAACGGAACCCGTAAACTTGCCGTTATCGGATGAAGAACGTACAACTGTTAATCGCATGATGGAGTTTTTGAAGCAATCACAGGATGAAAAAGCAGCCGAAAAATATGGTCTCCGACCGGGCATCGGTTTGTCTGCCAATCAGATTGGCTGGGACGCACGCGTGTTTGTAGTCTATTTTACCGATGATCAGGATCGTCAGCTTGAATATGTATTTTGCAATCCCAAAATCGTCAGTCACTCTGCGGCAATGACCTATCTTGAGCATGGGGAAGGCTGTCTGTCTGTAGATCGTCCAGTGGACGGATATGTACCGCGTTATGAGAAAGTGACCGTGCAGGCATTTACGCCGGAGGGGCAGTCGTTCAAGCTGAAGCTGAAGGGCTTCTCCGCAATCGTATTCCAGCACGAATATGATCATTTAAATGGAGTTATGTTCTATGATCACATTAATAGGCAGGACCCGTTTACCCTGCCAGAGACCGAATTTATTAAGCCGCTCTAAGTCTAATGTAGTATATCGGTAACTTGTGAATAATTTATAAACATTTAATCGTATAAATTTAATACTTTTTTAAAATTTACACATCATACCAAAGACTGTCTTTTATGGACAGTCTTTTTATTTGGGAATATGTTATGATACAGTATATTTCCAGAATGACTTTTGTAAGCGTTTCATATTTTGTGGGGATACCGTTACCACCATCAAGAAACTTGCAGCTGTAACTTTTCGAGTTGTAGTGATGCGGAATGGCTGTCAAAAGATAGGGAAAGCAGGTACAACGATGTGGCGTATGCTGATCCATCGTATTAACGATATCAAAATCAAAAACAAGCTGATTATCGCGTATATTTTTGTCGTGATGTTGCCGGTGCTGGTGATCGGCGGCGTTGTCGTAAATTATATGCGTCAGGATGCGCTCAATAATGCTATCGAGCAAACGACGACCAATGTGGAGCGTATCAAAAATCAGCTAACGACGATGTTGCGGGTACCGATCAATATCTCGAATGAGCTGTTGTTTGATAGTCGTCTTAGTCAGGTGGTCAATACGCGGTATGACCGAGTATACGATCTGGTGGAGGCGTACCGGAATTATCAGGAATTTGACGAGTATCAACGATTGTATTCGGAGGTGTCGGCGATTCGCTTTTATGCGACCAATGATACGCTACAGGACAATCTGGAATTTATGCGTGTCAATTCGGATACGCGCAATAGCGATTGGTATCAGGCGGCGATCAACAGCCGCAAGATCAATTGGTTTTATCGCAAGGATGATCAGATCAATACACCACGGGTGCTCAGTCTCGTACGCAAAATTAATTTTACTGATTATACGACTAGCGGTGTGCTGGTGATTGAGTTGAGCCAGTCGTATCTGAATTCACTGATCAGCGCCGAGCCGTTTGAAACGATGATTTTGGATGATCGCGGCAATATCGTTTCTGCCAAAAATACCGAGCTGATTGGTAAGCGGCTGGATGATCCGGGCATTGATATTGATATCGATCTGGCGAGTCGAGGCATTTACGAGCGTGAGGTGAATGGACAGCTGTCTAATATTGTGGTGGATGAACTGATTCCAGACAGCAGTATGAATGGGCTGAAGATCGTATCGGTCTTTTCCAATAACAGCATTGTGCGCGACTCGAATATGATCATTCTGATTGGTACGGGTGTGCTGGTGGCAATTCTGCTGATCGGTCTGCTGTTTTTGCAACTGATCTCGTTGCTGATTACGCGCCGCTTGTCTGGGCTGAGTCGCCAGATTAACCGCGTCGGTACGGGGGATCTGAAAGTATCCTCCAATATTACCGGTATGGATGAGATTGGGCAGCTATCACGCAAATTCAATGATATGGTGCTGAATATTCGGCAGCTGATGGATCAGGTGTACGAGACGAATGAGCGGAATACGAAGCTGGAGATTAGCCAGCGGGATATTAATTTTAAAATGCTAGCAAGTCAGATGAATCCGCACTTCCTATTCAATGCGCTGGAATCCATCCGCATGAAGGCGCATGTGAATGGCGAAAAGGAGATCGCGTATATTGTGCGTCTGCTTGGCAAGCTGATCCGTAACAATCTGGAGATCGGCAGCAAGCATACGACAATCCACGGTGAGATGGAACTGGTACGCTCGTATCTGGAAATTCAGAAATTCCGCTTTGGTGATCGACTGAGCTATGAACTGCTGCTTGATCCACAAACAGGGGATACGTCGATTCCACCGCTGATCATTCAGCCGCTGGTGGAGAATGCCATCATCCACGGTATGGAGAGTCGGGAAAGTGGCGGCTTGATCATTATTCGTACGCTGCAAATCGAACACGATGTACTGATTGATGTGATCGATAATGGCTCCGGCATGAGTGCTGAGCGCTTGAAGCAGGTGCGTCAGTCGCTGCGCACGGATAATGAAGGCGACCGTATTGGCTTGAAAAATGTGCATCAGCGGCTTACCTTGTCGTACGGCGAGGCATATGGGCTGCATATCTCCAGCACACCGCATGCCGGTACACAGATTTCTTTTAAAATACCAGCGTCGGATGTCACGGAATCCGAATAGGGGAGGGACCACAGATCATGTTTAAAGTGATGATTGTCGACGATGAACCGGCGATTCGGGAAGGATTGAAAACGATTATTGACTGGGACCGCATGGGTTTTGAGGTGGTGGATGCGGCGGCAAATGGGCGCGAAGCGCTGCAAAAGTTTGAACGCATTCAGCCCGATCTGATGATTATGGATATCCGTATGCCGGGCATGAGCGGGCTGGAAGTGATTCAGCAGCTACGTCAGGAGCATAATCAGGCGCATGTGCTGATTTTGAGTGGTCATGCCGATTTTGAGTATGCGCGCCGAGCACTTGGTTATGGAGTGGATGGCTATCTATTGAAGCCAGTGGATGAGGAAGAGATGGAGCAGGAGCTGCGCCGTGTCTATCGCACGCTAGAGCAGGAGCAGCGCGGCAATGCTGTACAGCCGCATCAGGTACCGGCATATGAGCTTGTGGAGCAGATGCTGCTTAGTACATCCGGTAGAGAGCAGGAACGGGCGCTGCAGGAGCTGCGATTGGACTGGGGAAGGTATCAGATTATTTTGCTGGAATGGCATGCGGGAACGGGAGAACAGGCAGAAGGCATCCATCGTCCGTTGCAGCGGCTGCGTAGCTGGTGGCAAGGGGAAGAACAGCATATTGTATTTGCGGCGGGGCCGTGGATCGGCATATTGACCGGCAGGCAGTATGATCAGCAGGCACTGGCTGATTTGAGACAGCGGTTGCTGGATGAAGACGGTGGTCGAGAGCAATGGTATATTGCCGCTGGGGATATGGAAGAGGAAGCGGAGCTGATTCATGACAGCTATGAGCAGGCGCAGCAGCTGCTAGAAGGACGCTTTTGGTTTGATGCTTCCGGGGTAGCGCTGGCAGGGCAAGGAACTGTACATGGCGCTTATGAAGGAACGGACGGCAACACCAAAGCACAGACAGCGGCTCCGGCTCCACAGGCAGCAGAATGGGCAGATCGGCTGTATTATGCGGTCGATATTCGCAGTCTGGCGGCGGCACAACGGGTCTTGCAGGAGCTGCTAGATACGTGTCACCGCGCAACCATGCCAGAGCGCGAAACGAAAAGTCTATGCTCGCATGTATTATCGCTGGCGCTCAGTCGCTTACCGGGGAGTGTGTCTGGCTCAGGTCCAGCAGTGCAGCAATGTCTAGCGTTGATTCCAGAGCTGTATTCCGCTGCCACGGCGGCAGGTGTAGTGGAGCTGATCAGCGAACGGCTGGATTGCCTGCTGCAATCGATTGACGGCGGCAGTCATGAATCAGTAATGAAGCAGATGACCGACTTTATCCGTCGTCATTACAGCGACAATCTGAAGCTGGAGCTGCTGGCAGAGGTATTCAATTACAATAGCGCATATTTAGGCAAAATGTTCAAAACATACACGGGCGATTCATTCAATCACTTTCTCGATCAGGTGCGGCTGGATCGTGCCAAGGAATTGCTGGCACAGGGAATGAAGGTGCACAAGGTCGCGGCACAGGTTGGATATGCGAATGTAGACTATTTTCATAGCAAATTCAAAAAGTACACGGGCATCTCGCCATCTGCGTATCGGGAGCAGCTGGATCGACAATTGGATTGAAGCATAGATAAGGATGAAATCCTGTTCCCCATTCGGCGAGCAGGATTTTTTATATCGATCTCAGTATGGTTAGACTACTCGGAGAAATGGATCAGGCTATATCCTTTATTTTTAGTGTTATGACAGGAAATGGAGCCGATGTCTAATTTTTATATGATTTTACATCCAATTTGTCAGGTATAAATAGAAAGCGCTTTCTTTTATAATTCAATATGTACTCACCACGATACGGTTGCAGCACAGCAAGGCATCATCCCCGCGATGAAGCCGATTATAGGAAGGTGGATGGAATGATGGATTCAACAACCAAACAGGCATCTTCCCGCAAACGGGACAAGGCTTCCAGCATCAGCACAGGCAAAACCGGCAGCTTCTGGAAGATATTTAAGCAGCAACGTTATCTGTATCTGATGTCGATCCCTTTTGTGATCTGGGCATTCATTTTCAGTTACGTTCCGCTTTGGGGCTGGCTGATGGCATTTCAGGAATATCGTCCGGCACGCTCATTCTTTGAACAGCGCTGGGTCGGGCTGGATCAGTTTATTGCATTGTTTCAGGATCAGCAATTTTACCTGGCACTGCGCAATACACTGGCGATGAGCTTCCTTGGTCTGATCTTCGGTTTTATTTTCCCAGTCGTGTTCGCCATTTTGCTTAATGAAGTACGCGGCATGATCTTCAAGCGTACGGTGCAGACGGTATCGTACCTGCCTCACTTTGTATCCTGGGTCGTTGTAGCCGGGATTGTCACCAAGTCACTCTCCACCGACGGCGGTATCATTAATGAACTGCTCGTCTCACTCCATATTATTGACCAGCCGATTCAATTCATGGCACAAGGGCAATGGTTCTGGGGAATTGTAACCGCTTCCGATGTGTGGAAAGAAATGGGCTGGAATACGATCATTTATCTGGCTGCCATTACCGGGATTGATCAGGAGCAATATGAAGCATCAAGGGTCGACGGCGCCAACCGCTTCCGCCAAATGTGGCATATTACGCTGCCGGGGATGCGGACCACGATTATCGTCCTACTGATCATGTCGATCGGTCATCTGGTCAGCATCGGCTTTGAAAAGCAGTTCTTGCTCGGCAATAACCTTGTGACCGACTATTCACAGGTCTTGGACCTTTACGCATTGAAATACGGGCTTGAAATGAACCGCTATTCCTATGGTACAGCAATCAGTATCTTCAACTCCGTAATCAGTATTGCGCTGTTGTTTACAGCGAACGGTATTTTCAAGAAAACAACCAAAGAAAGTATTATGTAATCTCTTAGGTACAGTAACGCAGCATGGGCGGTAACGATAGCGTTCCGCCTGCTGCGACGCAGGATATAAGCTTGAAAGGGGAGAAGGGCAATGGCGACCAACAAGGCATTTAACGCCACTCGAGGCGACAAAATCTTTGATGTGTGCAATACCATTCTGATGTCGCTTGTACTGATTGTAACGCTGTATCCGTTTCTAAATGTACTGGCGATCTCACTTAACGAATCGTCAGATACGGTAAGGGGCGGTATCCATATTATCCCGCGCGCGTTCACATTTGAAAATTATTCAGTCATCTTCCAGTATCAAGGTCTGCTGCAAGGGGCGCAGATTTCGATTCTTCGGACAATAGTTGGTACGATTCTCGGTCTGATCAGCGCGTCGATGCTGGCATTTACGCTCAGTCGGATTGATTTTCAGGCACGCAAATTCATTTCGACCTTTCTGGCGTTGACGATGTATGTAACCGCAGGTCTGGTGCCTACCTTCCTGCTGATGCGCGATTTGCATCTGATCGGCACATTCTGGGTGTATGTACTGCCCGGCGTGGTTAGCGCATTCAACGTGTTCATTATCCGCTCCTTTATCGATGGATTGCCATATGCGCTGCAAGAATCGGCGAAGCTGGATGGAGCGAATGATTTTACGATCTATTTGAAAGTCATCCTGCCGCTGTGTAAGCCAGTACTGGCAACGATTGCTCTGTTCCTCGCCGTAGGGCAATGGAACTCTTGGTTTGATACGTATCTGTACAATGCCAGTTCGCCAGAATGGACGACGCTACAGTACGAGCTGATGAAAGTATTGCAGCAAAGTACCCAGCAAAGCGGTGCTGTCAATGCGAACGATATGGCGAAGCAGATGGCGAGCATCTCGCCAGAATCGATTCGGATGGCGATTACCATCGTCGTTACGGTGCCGATTCTGATCGTGTATCCGTTCCTGCAAAAGTACTTTGTCAGCGGTATGACATTGGGTGCGGTGAAGGCATAATGCCTTTGCCCACTGGGCTAGGCATACATAGTCATCGCTCTAGCTGCTGCTCTGCATGACAAAGACAGACAACGCTTCTGCAATCAGGTTCAAAAGGTTTCTGCCGCATCGCTTCAGCCGGTCCTTGTGCCGGCTATCCATTTCCCCTTAAATGTAAGCGGAAACATTATACGATGAATGGTAATCCGCAAAGGGTCTCAGGGAAATGCTGTTTCCGAATTGTGTAGGTGTTATTTTCACAAAGGCTACGTGACGGCAATGCCGTCTTAGCATACAGAGGATGACCATTCAAAAGGGGGCTTTTTCATGGCTGGCAAATTGTTGAAACGCGTCATGATTCCGCTGGCGGTACTCTCGCTGGCAACCGTAACCGCCTGTGGCGGCAGTACCGATCCATCCGAGTCGGAAACGTCAGATCCATCGACACCAATCACCATTTCCTTCTTTGGTTCGGATGCAAGTCCAACTTGGAACAATATGAAGGATGATGTCGGTCAGGCGATCACAAAGGCAACGAATGTCACGATCAATGCCGAGTATGATGTGAGCGGTGGCGGTACGCAGAAGATTGCATTGATGACCGCATCAGGCGAATACCCAGATTTGATTTTCCCGAAAGGCTCAATCACCAAGCTGGTAGAAGCTGGCGCGCTGATCGATCTGACCGATCTGATTGACAAATACGGTCCGAATATCAAAAAGGTATACGGCGACGATCTGTCTCGTTTGCAGTACAGTAAAGACGATCCGTCCATCTATGTGATTCCGACCAATGCTGGTGTCGGTCAAACTTCCTTTGATGCAGGCGGCGGTTTTGAAGTACAGCATGCCGTCATGAAAGAGCTAGGCTATCCAAAGATCAAAACGGTCAAGGATTTTGAAAATGTCCTCAAAGAATACAAGGAAAAACACCCGACGATCAACGGTCAGCCAACCATCCCATTGTCCCTGAATGCAGATGATTGGAAAATCATGATCACCGTGACCAACCCGGCGTTCCTAGCTACTGGCGCACCGGATGATGGCGAATTCTATATCAACCCAGAAACGTACGAAGCTCAATTGCACTACAAACGTCCAGAGGAAAAAGAATACTTCCGCTGGCTGAACCATATGTATAACGAAGGTCTGTTAGACCCAGAAGCCTTTACCCAAAAGAGTGACCAATATCTGTCCAAAATCGCCAGTGGTCGCGTGCTTGGTCTGATTGACCAAGACTGGGATTACCAACAAGCAGAGAACTCACTGAAATCGTCCAAAATGGCAGAGCGCACCTACGGTCATTATCCGGTACAACTGGATGAGTCGACCAAAGATCGCTCCTTCCAAGATATTGGCGCACCAGTTGGTTACGGCATGGGGATCACCACATCTGCCAAAGACCCGATCCGTATTATCAAATTCCTCGACTGGATGGCATCCGACGAAGCACAGGTGTTGAACAATTGGGGCATTGAAGGCAAGCAATACGAAATGAAAGATGGCAAACGTGTTATCCCTGCTGACGTACAAGAGCGCAAAACAAACGATAACACTAATTTCACCAAAGAATCCGGTATTGGCATGTATAACTTCTCCGTCCGTTACGGCGATGGCGTGAAGGATTCTACTGGCAACTACTACACCACCAACTTCCCAGAACAGATTCTTGCCAGCTACACTCAGCCAGAGAAAGATACGCTGAAAGCATATGGCGCAACGACATGGAAAGATCTGTTCCCGCCAAAAGAGGATTTCCCAGTCAAAGCATGGGGCGCAGCGTACAACTTGCCGTCACCGGATGATGCAAACTACACGGTGACATACCAAAAATCGCAGGATATCGTACGTAAAAGTATTCCCGAAGCGATTCTTGCCAAGCCGGATCAATTCGATACCCTGTATGATCAGATGATTGCACAGCTGAATACAGACGATATGAAGAAAATGGAACAAACCTACTCGCAAATGATCAAAGATACGGTCGAGCTGTGGAATAAACCTGTAGCCGCCAAGTAAGCAGCAGCAAGGAGTGCAGTTGTGCTCCGAATGCCCGGTTTCTGTATGGAAATACAAATGGGGACTCTGTTGCTAGAGTCCCTTTTTCCATGCGCTGTTATTGTATGATGAAGAGGAGAGGAGGATGTACGGTAGCGTTTGACAACAAGAATGGCTTTTACTATGAAGGAGGACTTTTTACAATGTCTGCAAAATTCTTAAAACGTGCACTGATCCCGCTGGCTGTTCTGTCGCTGGCAACCGTAACCGCATGCGGAGGCAGCTCCGATCCGACGAAAACCGAAACATCCGATACATCCACACCGATTACATTCTCATTCTTCGGCTCCGATCCCAATGCAACCTGGAACGGCATGAAAGATGATGTTGGACAGGCGATCACCAAAGCAACCAATGTAACAATCAATGCCGAATACGATGTCAGTGGCGGCGGTACGCAGAAGATCGCGCTGATGACTGCATCCGGCGAGTATCCAGATATGATCTTCCCGAAAGGCTCCGTTACGAAGCTGGTGGAAGCTGGGGCGCTGATCGATTTGACCGATTTGATCGACAAATACGGTCCTAACATCAAAAAGGTATACGGCGACGATCTGTCCCGTTTGCAATACAGTAAAGAAGATCCATCCATCTATATTATTCCGACCAATGCTGGTGTTGGACAGACGTCCTTTGACGCAGGTGGTGGATTTGAATTACAAAATGCGGTCATGAAGGAACTCGGCTATCCGAAGATCCAAACAGTGAAGGACTTTGAAAATGTGCTCAAGGAGTACAAAGAAAAGCATCCGACGATCAATGGACAGCCTACCATTCCATTGTCGCTGAATGCCGATGACTGGAAAATCATGATTACCGTCACCAATCCAGCGTTCAACGCGACGGGCGCACCGGATGATGGTGAATTTTACATCAATCCAGAAACGTACGAAGCGCAATTGCACTACAAACGTCCAGAGGAAAAAGAATACTTCCGCTGGCTGAATCATATGTACAATGAAGGTCTGCTGGACCCAGAGTCCTTTACCCAGAAGAGTGACCAGTATCTGTCCAAAGTGGCAAGCGGTCGCGTGCTCGGTCTGATTGATCAGGAGTGGGATTATCAGCAAGCTGAGAACTCGCTGAAAACATCCGGCATGGCGGAGCGCACTTACGGTCATTATCCGATACAGATGGATGACAAAACCAAAGATCATTCGTTCCAAGATGTAGGCGCACCAGTCGGTTATGGTATCGGGATCACTACATCTGCCAAAGACCCGATTCGTATGATCAAATTCCTCGACTGGATGGCATCGGATGAGGCACAGGTGCTGAACAACTGGGGAATCGAAGGCAAGCAATACGAAATGAAAGATGGCAAACGCGTGATCCCACAAGACGTACAGGAACGCAAAGTTAACGACAATACCAATTTCACCAAGGAATCTGGTATTGGCATGTATAACTTCTCCGTTCGCTATGGCGATGGCGTGAAGGATGCTACTGGCAACTACTACACGACCAACTTCCCAGAGCAAATTGTTGCCGGATACACACAACCGGAGAAGGATGCACTGAAAGCGTACGGTGCAACGACATGGAAAGACCTGTTCCCGCAAAAAGACGAATTCCCAGTCAAACAATGGGGAGCAGCGTATAACCTGCCTGCACCGGATGACCCGAACTACACTGTCGCTTACCAGAAGTCGCAGGATATTGTGCGCAAGCGCATCCCAGAAGCGATTTTGGCAAAACCAGATCAATTCGACAGCATTTATGATCAGATGATCAGCGAATTGAATACCGATGATATGAAGAAAATGGAACAAACGTATTCGCAAATGATCAAGGATACGGTAGAGCTGTGGAGCAAACCGGTAGCTGCCAAGTAAAAACAGCGACCACATACAGCAACCATACAACAGGAGAGGCTCGGTGAAACGAGTCTCTTTTTTTATCTGACTGTCTGGCAGTTTTCCTAAGTGATCATATGCCAATGAATATAAAGGAGGAACTTTGATGACACAGCAACCGTCACTTTCCACCAAGAGTTTACATAAGCTATGGTATGCCCAGCCTGCACAGGTATGGGAAGAAGCCTTGCCGCTCGGCAACGGGCGCATAGGTGGTATGGTATTTGGCGATGCCGTGAGAGACGTCGTACAGTTGAATGAAGATACACTCTGGACGGGAACTCCACGTGAACGTGCCAATCTGTCCAGTTTGGAACAGCTAGAACAGGCGCGTAAGCTGATCTTTGCCGGACAACTGGATGAAGCTCAGGAAGTAGTCAATACGCAGATGCTTGGTCAGGATGTACAGGCATATCAGCCGCTAGGCGATCTGGTTGTACAGTATGCTGCACCAGCAGGAGATACCGAGATTCGGCATTATCGTCGTGAGCTGGATCTACGACAGGCAGTGGCGCGTACGTCTTGGCAGCAGGGGGAACAGTCGCTAGAGTGTGAAGTATTGATTAGCTATCCGCATCAGGTGCTTGCATATCGTCTACGTAGTACGGTGAATCAGCCGTTGTCTGCGCAGATCAGCCTGAACAGTGTACAGCCGCATCGAATGACCGCTTCTGGTGATCAGCTGCATATGCAAGGCTACGTCTACCCAGAAGCTTCATGGTATGGGGAAAAAGAGCAGCCGTATCGCTGGGATGATGCAGAGGAGCAGGGAATTCATTTTCATACCGTGTTGCAAGTGTGGAGCGATAGCGGCACGATACAGGCACATGGTGAACAGATTCAGGTGGATGGTGCGACTCAAGTTGTGATTTTGCTAGCGGCGGCTACCAATTATGATGGCTATGATCGTCAACCGGGCAGTGCTGGACGTTCCTTGGTTGAGGAATGTCGTCAACAGCTGGACAGCGCGGCAGCACTGGGCTGGGATACGATCGTCAGAGAGCATAGCGAGGATTACGCCCATTTAATGGAACGAGTACAGCTAGAGCTGGTAAATACATCGCATGAAAAGGAAACGCAGGTGGCACATGTGCCAACCGATCTGCGATTGGAGCGATACAAGCAGTATGGGCAGGATCATGGATTGGAAGCTCTTTATTTCCATTATGGACGGTATCTGCTGATCGCTAGCTCACGTCCGGGCAGTCAGCCTGCCAATTTGCAAGGCATCTGGAATCCACATGTACAGCCGCCGTGGTACAGCGATTATACGACCAATATTAATACCCAGATGAATTATTGGCCTGCGGAGCTGTGCAATCTGAGTGAATGTCATGAACCGCTGCTAACGATGATTGAGCAGCTCCGTCACAGCGGGCAACAGGCGGCAGCGATTCATTATGGAGCTGGCGGCTGGGTCACGCATCATAATACTGATCTGTGGCGGCAGGCGATTCCGACGGGCGGCGATGCCAGCTGGGCATTCTGGCCGATGGGCGGCATCTGGTTGTGCGCGCATCTGTGGGAGCATTATCGGTATACGCAGGATCTAGATTATGTACGCCAGACAGCCTACCCGATTATGAAGGAAGCGGCGCAATTTGCATTGGACTGGCTGATCGAAGACCCACAGGGCTATCTGGTCACCGCACCGTCCACTTCGCCAGAAAATAAATTCCTAACGGATAGCGGCACACCATGCAGTGTATCGGCTGCATCCACGATGGACATGACGCTCATCCGCGAATTGTTCCAGCATTGTATACAAGCAGCAGAATTGTTGGATCAGCCAGCAACCGAGTCGTCGTTTGTTGAGCGTTTGCGTGTGTCCATCGACAGACTATATCCTTTTCAAATCGGACGGTATGGGCAGCTGCGTGAATGGTATGACGATTATGAAGAGCATGAGCCGGGGCATCGACATGTATCGCATCTGTACGGATTATATCCGGGGAATGAAATCAATCGCCATGAACGACCAGAGCTGGTACAAGCGGCAAGTGTATCGCTAGAGAGACGGCTAGCGCATGGTGGTGGTCATACCGGATGGAGCTGCGCATGGTTGATCAATTTGTATGCACGATTGCTGGATGGAGAGCAGGCACACCACTTTGTGCATACACTGCTGGCGCGCTCTACGTATCCGAATCTGTTTGATGCACATCCGCCGTTTCAGATTGATGGTAACTTTGGTGGGACGGCAGGTATAGCGGAGATGCTGCTACAAAGTCATCTGGATGGTATTCATCTACTGCCTGCCTTGCCATCCCATTGGCAACATGGCAGGGTGACTGGGCTGCGAGCACGCGGTGGGTATACGGTGGATATACAGTGGAAGGATGGAGTATTGCAGCAAGCGGAGATATTAGCCGATCATAACGGCATATGTCGCATCCGTTCTGAGCAGGCACTGCATATTCAGCCACTTCATAATGATGGCAACAACATTACACCTGTAGAAACCTCTATCCCAGCAGCACAATCCATAGAGGATGAATATGGTCATTTGCTTCAATGTACGTTAGTCGCTGGTCAACGCTACCAATTGACCTCAACTGATAGATAGACACTAAAGGGAATAAAGAAGATAAAAGGAATAGAGAGGATAAACAGAACCAAGACAGCTGTACAGATACTGGCTGTGCAGCTGTTTTACATTTATATGAGTGTGATGTATAGAGAGGGGAAATCCCCTAAATTTACACACATAGAAACATAAGTTACAGCCTGTTTCCAGTTGATTCTTTATATTAATATGTAAGCGTATACTTTTGTGAAGCATGAACTTGAGGAGGAGTATGATTATGACTATTTTCCAATTTCCAGAGGACTTCCGCTGGGGGACAGCGACTGCATCGTATCAAATTGAAGGCGCGTATCAGGAGGGCGGACGTGGGTTGTCCATCTGGGATACCTTTGCACATACACCGGGCAAGGTGTATGACGGGCATAACGGCAATATCGCTTGTGACAGCTACCATCGGTATGAGGAAGATATTGCTTTAATGAAAGAACTCGGTATCGACACCTATCGTTTCTCCGTGGCATGGCCGCGTATTTTACCAGATGGCGATGGAGAGGTGAACCGCGAAGGCATTGAATTTTATCACAAGTTTGTAGACGCATTGCTGGAAGCTGGCATCGAACCATTTTGCACGCTGTATCATTGGGATCTACCGCAGGCGCTACAGGATGTGGGCGGCTGGGAGAATCGGCGTACGATTGATGCATTTGTCAAATACGCCGAAATCATCTTCCGCGAGTTTTCTGGCAAAATCAAATTTTGGCTGACCTTCAACGAGCCGTGGTGTATCGCATTTCTATCCAATTTGGAAGGCAAGCATGCGCCGGGCAAACAGGATTTGCAGGTCGCACTCAACGTAGGACACCATGTACTGGTCGCTCACGGATTGACAGTCAAGTTATTCCGCGAGATGAAGCTGGAAGGTCAGATCGGGATTGCGCCGAATGTGGCGTGGGCAGTTCCATATAGCAAACGACCAGAAGATCGTGCCGCCTGCAATCGCAATATTGAAGTGTACGCCGATTGGTTCCTAGACCCGATCTATAAAGGGCAATATCCATCATCGCTATACGAATGGTTCCAGCAAGCAGGCGCCACACCTCCTATACAGGATGGCGATCTAGAGATTATCGCCCAGCCAATTGATCTGCTCGGCATCAATTACTATCATCCAACCGTAAATCGCTACAATCCGGCTGCCGGATATTTGCAAAGTGAGCCGGTCGATATGGGACTGTTCAAAACAGATATCGGCTGGCCTATCGACGCTACCGGTCTGTACGATGTGATTCATTATTTACAAAAATACGGCAACAACGATATATACATTACCGAGAATGGTGCCTGTGTGAACGAATGTCCAGTCAATGGCAAAATCAATGATATTATCCGTGTCTATTATCTTCAGCAGCATATCGCTCAAGTACATCGAGTGATCAACGATGGCATTCACCTCAAGGGCTATATGGCATGGTCGCTGATGGATAACTTTGAATGGGCAGAGGGGTATCGGATGCGCTTCGGGTTGATTCACGTCGATTTCCGTACGCAGGTACGTACGCCAAAAGAAAGCTACTATTGGTACCAGAATGTCGTACGCAACAATTGGATGGAAACGCGCTGATTGACGCCATTTCCAAAATATAAATGGGACGAGCGAATCAAAGACCCTATTTTGTGGTAATAGGCAGTATAGCATACCGATGCGATCCAGTATTGAAGGCATGCAAGTGATCACCGGTACACATACTAGCAATATGACTACGAAGAAAGGGAGTGGATTCCATGGCTACTAACTCAAAAGGTCCCCGCGGCAGAACATCAGCGCAGAATACCTATGGATTAAGCCGTATGCTCAGCATCGTGGCATGGATTGCCTGTGCTGCCGGTATCCTGCTAATTGTGTTCAATCTGCAGCCGTTTAACGATAACAATCTGGGATTGATGATCGGGGTCGGCTGTCTGGCTGCTTTTGCGTTCATTTATTCGATTGGTAAATGGCTTGGATCGATGCAAGCCCGCAGCGATGAGGGCAAAGATGGCATCAAGGACGAGTAATCATTGTTCGTTGTTAACGGACATTTGATATGCAATTAACAACATGAATACGGCCCTTTTAAGATTTATTCTTAAAGGGGCTTTTTGTTGAAGTAAAAATATGTTAATCTTTAAATAATGTGAAATCATTCACTTTTGGCTACGAATAAATTGACAGATTTGTTAACAAGCCAAAAAAAACTGAAATTTACACCTTCTATGGATACGCAAAAAGCACACTTAGTGTTACCATAGGAATGTGTGGTTTCAATATTATGAACGTCATGAGCGTTAAGTGAGAAAGGGGATCAAGATGAACAAAAAACCAGGTTCGCGCCTTATGTTATGGGTTCTTCTGGTTGTAACTGTTCTGTCGCTGGCCCTGACGGTGTGGGCGTTAGCTACTGGCTCCAGTAACTATGCTGTTCTCAACCCGAAAGGCCCTATTGCAGAAGGACAACGGGATATCATTATCATTTCTACGATTCTGACCGCGATTGTCATCGTACCAACTACCATACTGACCTTTATCATTGTATGGAGATATCGTGACAAGCCGGGCAGAAAGGCGAAATACGATCCGGATTTCAGCCACAGCACATTGCTCGAATCCATTTGGTGGGGCATTCCGATTGTCGTAATCGCCATTATTGGTATCGTGACTGTACGTTATACGTACGCGCTCGAACCTTCCGTGGCTATTCAGTCACAAAAGCAACCCGTAACCATCCAAGCTGTATCGATGGACTGGAAATGGGCGTTCTTCTATCCTGACGAAGGAATCGCGTCTGTGAACACACTGACCATTCCTGAGGATACGCCAATCCGTTTTGAATTGACTTCCGATGCTCCGATGAACTCCTTCTGGATTCCGCAGCTGGGTGGTCAGATTTATACAATGTCCGGTATGGCTATGACCCTGTACTTGCAGGCAGATCATACAGGAACATACTTCGGTTCCGGTGCGAACTTCAGCGGCGAGCACTTTGGCGACATGAGATTTGACGTCAATGCAGTAAGCGATGCTGACTATCAGGCATGGGTAAACAAGGTGAAAACCGAATCCCAGCCAATGACGATGGATACGTACCAATCGTTGTCCACTCCAGGTACGTCCGATAAGCAATACTTCTCGGCATTCCCGGACAATTTGTTCCAACAATTGGTGGGCAAATACCTGCCAGGCGGCATAGCGGATACCAATCGTGCATCCCATACGACTCCTCAAACTCAAACCGGCGAAGGCGAGAGCAAAGAAGGTCAAAGCGATATGGGTACAGACAGTCAATCTAATCAAGAACATGATGGATTGGGTACGGATTCCAAGTAATCCGCTGTCGATTTAGTGATGTTTTGGCATTGATACAATGCTACATTATGCCGTGTCTGCCTGACACGGTATAGATAAAGACAGTGAAAGGAGCTCCACGATGCTCGAAAATATTAAACAGTTTGCATCCGAGTTTTTCGTCACCGGTGACCCGTTGATCTACGGTGCAGACGTATCCATTGGATTGGTATCGATTGCCATCGTTGCTGGATTGACCTATTTCAAAAAGTGGAAATGGCTCTGGCGTAACTGGTTGACTACGGTTGACCATAAGAAGATCGGTATCATGTACATTCTGGCTGCCATCATCATGATGTTCCGCGGCGGCGTTGATGCCCTGATGATGCGTACCCAGTTGGCGATTCCGAACTTTGAATTTTTGCATCCCGAGCACTATAACCAAGTCTTCACCACGCACGGCGTAGTTATGATCTTGTTTATGGCGATGCCATTTATGTTCGGTTTGTTTAACGTCGTTGTACCGCTACAAATCGGTGCGCGCGACGTAGCGTTCCCTTATTTGAACTCCCTGAGCTTCTGGCTGTTCTTCCTGGGCGCAATGCTGTTCAACCTTTCCTTCGTTATCGGCGGTTCGCCGGATGCAGGTTGGCTCAGTTATCCGCCACTATCGGAAATACAGTTTAACCCGGGTCCGGGTCAGAACTTCTACATCTGGGGTATCCAGATCTCTGGTATTGGTTCCCTAGCAACAGGTATCAACTTCTTGGTTACTATCATCAAAATGCGCGCACCAGGCATGACGATGATGAAAATGCCTATGTTCACTTGGTCGGTATTCGCAACTTGCGTTATCATTATCTTCGCATTCCCGATTCTGACTGTAACTCTGGCACTGCTGTTCCTCGACCGATTTGGGGGCGGACACTTCTTCACCCTTGACGGTGGGGGTAACCCGATGATGTATATCAACTTGATATGGATGTGGGGTCACCCTGAGGTATATATCGTTATCTTGCCGGCGTTCGGTATCTTCTCCGAAGTCGTCAGCGTGTTCTCACGCAAAAAGCTGTTCGGTTATACGTCAATGGTCTTTGCGATGATGATCATCGCGTTCGTATCGTTCTTTACTTGGGCGCATCACTTCTTCACGATGGGTTCCGGTGCAGACGTCAACGCCTTCTTCGCATTGTCTACGATGCTGATCGCAATCCCGACAGGGGTTAAAATATTCAACTGGTTGTTCACGATGTACCGTGGACGTATCCGCTTCGATCTACCGATGCTGTGGACGGTTGCGTTTATCCCGGCATTTATCGTCGGCGGTATGACAGGGGTACTGCTTTCCGTAGCACCTGCTGACTTCCAGTATCACAACAGTTACTTCCTGATTGCCCACTTCCACCAAGTTCTGATCGGTGGGGTCGTGTTCGGTTACTTTGCCGGCATGTACTACTGGTGGCCAAAAATGTTCGGCTTCAAGCTGAACGAAACGCTGGGCAGATGGTCATTCTGGTTCTGGAACATCGGTTTCTACGTATGTTTCATGCCACAATACCTGCTCGGTCTGATGGGTATGACCCGTCGTGTAAGTACATTTGACTGGGATACTGGCTGGGGCCCACTGAACGTTGTTTCGACGGTTGGTGCGTACCTGATGGGTATTGCCTTCATTCTGCAGGCTGTACAGATCGCTTATAGTTTTGTACACCGCGAAAGAGATACAACTGGCGACATGTGGGATGCACACACACTGGAATGGACCATTCCTTCCCCAGCTCCGGAATACAACTTTGCCATTACTCCGGTAGTGGACAGCAGAGATCCATTGTGGATCGAGAAGCAGCGTCGTGCTGCTGGTAAGCTTCCTGCGAAGGATGCGAAGCCAAAATACGAACCAATTCATATGCCTAGTAATTCGGGTATCCCGATTATCTTTTCTACGTTCTTCTTTATCGCAGGTTTCGGTTTTACATTCCACTGGGTATGGATGGCCGTAATCGGTCTTGCGGGCGTGTTGGCTTGTCTGGCTGCGCGTTCCATGAATGATGATGAGGGCTTCTACATTCCAGCAGAAGAAGTAGAAAAAACTGAGGCTTCATTAAGGGGGACACTTTAATGGCACAAGCCGCAACGCACGGTCATGATCACGGTCATGACCATGGACATCACGATCCGCAAGAACTAAAACTGCTTGGCTTCTGGATCTTCCTGATCACGGACGTTGTTTTGTTCGGTACGCTGTTTGCTACGTATGTGGTATTGCACCACAATACAGCTGGCGGACCTACCGCGTCCGAGATTTTCGAAATGCCGGGCGTTATTGCTGAAACCTTTATCCTCCTGACATCCAGCTTTACAAGTGGTCTTGCTGTACTGGCAATGAACCAAGGTAAAGTAAAGCAACTGATTGCATGGCTGGCAGTAACTTGGGTACTGGGTGCAGCGTTTATCTTCCTTGAAGTTGACGAGTTCATCAAAATGGTACACGAAGGCTTTAACTACGGTACCAGCGCATTCGCTACTTCGTTCTTTACACTGGTCGGCACGCACGGACTTCACGTATCGATGGGTCTGGGCTGGATGTTGCTGATCATGATTCAGTTGGGTCGCAAAGGCATTACCGATGTAACACGCGGTAAAGTCAACGTACTCAGCTTGTACTGGCACTTTTTGGACGCCGTCTGGATTTTCCTGTTGTCGGTCGTTTATCTGATGGGGGTGATGTAACATGGCGGATCATTCCAACCATACACACGGACATGATGAAGCACATGCTCACGGTTCGTTGAAGTCTTACATCATCGGTTTTATCCTGTCGATTATTCTGACAATTATTCCACTGGTCGTCGTCCTCAATCATATGCTGGATCGTTTCCCTACAGTACTGGTGATCATGATCACCGCTGTTCTGCAGTTCGTTGTTCAGTTGTTCTTCTTCATGCACGTGCGTGAACGTCAGGGCAACCAACCACGTTGGAACGTGATGGCTTTGATCTTCGGTCTGGCTATCGTTCTTGTTGTCGTATCCGGTTCGGTTTGGATCATGACGTACAATGGCGTAGGCTACTAAGTTTTATCGGTATACCTACAGATTGCATATCTGTACAAAAGCTCTCCCGAGCAATCGGGGGAGCTTTTTTTGTTGGTAGATTCTATTCGCTGTTTGAGTGATTAGGGGGAAAGCAAGCGAGAAAGTTACCCGGGAAATAATGAGCGGCTTTACCTTAGACAAGATATAGTAGGCGATCCAGAGTTATCACAGCAAAGTAACTAGCTGGCGATACTCGTTTGCTCCATTAATCAGGAAGTCTTTGAAATTGATTTTCTTTCTGAGACTGGAGATATATCTGCTTTTCGCTTATCTTCGGCAATCAAAACAATACTAATGATAATCAGAAGCCCTCCCACACCCTGAATATAGTTAGCCTGCTCCTTCAGGATCAGCAACGATAACAATATCGAAGTGAGCGGCATCATACCGGAAAAAGCAGCGGTTGTGTAAGCACTACAGTGAGCGACACCTTTATAGAAAAAGAAAAACGCAAGCCCTGTGATAATCAATCCATACCAGATCAATCCGATCCATTCATGCCAGTGAATAAGCAGGAGCATTGGAACAGGCTCGGGCTGCTCTAGCAGAAATGGGATCAGACAGAAGCCCAAGGCGATAGCAGACACGATATAAACCTGAACCATCGGATGAATATTGAGAGCAGTAGAACGTGAATCGGCAGCGCGCTGTTTACGGGAAATAATATTAAATAATGACTCACTTGCAGCTGCACCAATAATAAACAGATTGCCCCAAATATGCTGCATAGATGGCATAAAGGTAGTGTTGCCTGTGTTCTGTAATAGCATAATTCCCACCACCGTACATCCGATGCCCAAGGCGTTCTTGATGCTCAACCTTTCTTTTAACAGGAAAAAAGCCAGTACAGCCGTTATCATGGGTGTAGTACCGCTTAATATTCCGGCTTCCAGAGTGCTTGTACGGCTAACCCCAAGCAGCAAACAAATGCGGAATACAAGCATGCCAAACCATGCTTGTAGGATCAGCATCATCCAGTCTTGCCTACGAAGATGCCGAATTGTCTGTATCGTTGCTCTGCCATAAAAGGGAGCCATACAGAGCAGCAGAATGCCTAGCCCTACCGCTGTAATGGTGAACAAAGGCAAACGCTCGGATAGTATGGAGCTTGCCACAACAGATGTACCCGCGAGGGTGAACGCCAGTAATAAATAAAGTTTTCCTTTGAATTGCTGCATGGTAAGCCCCCTTTGTCCTCATCGTAGGATGGATATAGATCACATTATAAAAAGGGAACTGGACGAGGATAAGAGCCAGTATGGTATCATTTGGACTGGACCAGTTGGAAAGGGGGATTGCGGATGTGGGGGATTCAGCTCAAGCATCAAAGTAACATAACTCTTGCGCGACAGATATTCCTGTCCTTTCGGCAAGCGATTCTACGGGGCAATATGTTGGAGGGCGAGGCTTTGCCTTCAACGCGTGCATTAGCACGCGAGCTGGGAGTCGCGCGTAATACCGTTTGCGAAGCATACGATATGCTGGACATTGAAGGCTTTATCATGAGACAGCAGGGGAAAGCTACGCGTGTAGCTTCGGGGCTAAAGCTGGAACAGCAACTAGATCAACAGCCAGATCAACAGCCTACGAAGCAGACTGTAACCGAGCCAATTCCTATTCGGTGGGACTTCAAGACCGGGCAACCCGATTTGGCTGCTTTTCCATGGTATAGCTGGCGGCAGTGTCTTCAGCAGGCGTCCCTTGATGTATTGCCAGAGCTGTTGAGCTATGGTAATGGCAAAGGGTATGAGCCATTATGCGAGCAAATTGCCGATTGGCTGCTGCGGAGCCGCGGGATGGAGGTAGACCCTGCTGATATTTTCATCACCTCTGGAGCGACGCAAGCGTTGCATTTGCTTGTGCATATATTGAAGCAGGAAAATAAAGCCTTTGCTCTAGAAAGCCCTTCTCATCCGGCGATTCGACAGATTGTTGAAAATAATCGCATTCCGCTCGTTTGGATGCCTGTCGATGAACAAGGGGCGAATGGTGCCATTCTGTCCGGTCATACCGTATCCGCAGTCTATATAACCCCATCGCATCAATTTCCACTGGGAGTCATATTGCCTGCTGCGCGCCGCGCCGAATTCATCCGAATGGCACGCAACCAGCAATTTTATATCATCGAAGATGATTATGATAGTGAATTTCGCTATACTGGCTCTCCGATTAGCCCGCTACATAGCATGGACCACACAAGAGTGATCTATGTCGGTACATTTAGTAAGACAATGTTTCCAGCACTACGTATCGGATTTGCCATCTTGCCGCGATCATTGCATACCGCATGGCAGGAGAATCGACAGTACTTGGATGTTCAAAATCCGATCATGGAGCAGGTGGCACTCAGCCATTTTATACAGCAACGAAAATTGGATCGGCATATTCAACGTATGCGACGCATTTATCGTGAGAAACGAAATACACTACTGAAGGCTATCGACCAATATATTTCCCATAAAGTCATCGTATGGGGGGATGCTTCGGGTCTGCATACAGCGATTCAACTGCCAGGTTTGAAGCTGGATACTGCTTTTCTCAAGCGATGTGGCGAAGCAGGGATACGCTTGACACTGGCTTCTGAGTATTCCACGGAACAGAGTGAGCATGACGATAATGATACGTTGTTGATCGGCTATGGTCATCTGGAGCATGAGGATATTATCGGTGGAATCAAGGCATTGAATGGTGTGATTATAAGAGGGTCTGATGGAGTGAATTGTGATGATAGCGAGTAGACGAGTGGATAATGAGCTAGGCAAATTCACAGGGGGATTATATGGTTCAGAATGAGCTAGGTAAATTCATAGAGAGACGCGGTTCAGAATGAGCTAGACAGTTCCCAGCAAGATACATGGTTCATGATAAGCTAGGTGGTTCACAAGAAATATGTAGTGGGAAATGGAAGAGGCGGTGAGATAGCGCAAGGAATCTACAGGAATAGGATGTTACTACGAATGGGAACAGCAAAAAAGCCTGCACATTGTATCGTGCAGGCTTTTATTATTCCAATCTACAGTAGGTTGTTATTCTAACTTCACAGCTGATCGTTTTCCATCCTTAATGCAGAGGGTTATTCCAATCTCACTTTAGGTCGCTATTGCATCCTTGCTGTAGAGTGTTATTTCAATCTCATCGTAAGTGGTTACTTTATCCTTGCCTACGCCCTATCAGACGTTATTGTACCGAAGCGTGCGAGCGATTGTACAGTTCTTCCAAATACTTTTGAATCTCACCGCGCAGTTCGGGGCGGTTCAGTGCGAATTCAATGGTCGATTTTACATAGCCGAGCGGATCGCCGATGTCGTAACGGTTGCCCTGAATTTCCAGTGCAGCCAGATGCGGCAGACGAGAGATGGCATCGGTCAATTGGATTTCGCCGCCTTTGCCCGGTGGCGTGTCTTCGAGAATATCAAAGATTTCCGGTGGCAATACATAACGTCCGATAACTGCTAAATCGGAAGGGGCATCTGCTACATCCGGTTTTTCCACGATACCGCTTAATGGGATAATGGAATGTGGTGTATTAGGCATGGCAGAAGGAGCAACGATCCCATATTTATTCGTTTCCTCGTAAGGCACATGCTGTACGCCGACGATAGCGGTAGACGGATAGACCGTCTGGTTAATCAGCTGCTTCAGACCGGGTTCTTCGTTGACGATCAGATCATCGCCGAGCAGAACGGCAAATGGCTCATTGCCGACGAATTGTTTGGCACACAGAATGGCGTGACCCAGACCAAGTGGCTTTTTCTGACGAATATAGTGAATGTCTGCCATCTCAGAAATATAGTTAACCTGCTCCAACAGAGCCGTTTTGTTTTTGGTAGCGAGTTCAAGTTCCAGTTCGACGGAATGGTCAAAATGGTCTTCGATCGAACGCTTGCCACGACCGGTAACGATCAGAATCGACTCAATCCCGCTTGCGACCGCTTCTTCGATAATGTATTGAATTGCCGGTTTGTCGACAATCGGAAGCATTTCCTTAGGTTGGGCTTTGGTGGCTGGCAGCAAACGGGTGCCAAGACCAGCTGCCGGAATAATCGCTTTGCGTACTTTCATAGGAATGCCTCCTTGGATGGTAGTAGCTTACATGGTAGTAAAGTAATTTAGGTATACATGGAATCGGAATATCTATGGATACATAGAGCGAGCGATATTATTTTCTTAGCGAAGAATGGAAAAGAAACCTTGCGTATTGGCAATAGAACACAGGAATATATGGATGTTCTAACCTATGGATTGTCATGGGATGATAACGGATAGAGTTTGGAATCCTAGAGACAAAACAGTCTGTTCGTTATCCAACCAATATGTTATCCGCGGAATACCCACAGCTTGCTGAAGCCGAAGTTGATGCCCAGACCAAGAATAGTAACGGCAATCTTAGCAATCCAGACTGGAATGGTCGAAGGGACGAGGCTAATGGCGATACTGGTGATCAACGCAACACAGATATTGACGACGAGAAAACGGATCAGTTCCCCCACGTCCCAGCCTTTTTCACGGGCAAAGGTCCATTTGCGATTCCAGTAGTAGCTATTGGCGGTTCCGGCGCTATAGCCGAGAATTTGAGCTGCTGCAACACCAGTAAGGTTTTGCAGCAGCATGAATACGACAAAGTCGATGACGGTATTGGACACACCCACAGCGGCAAAGCGTACCGCCTGATTGGAAAATAGCTTAGAAACCAACATAGCGCTGCTCTTGGTTCATTTGACGTTGGTCGGTTACGATGTGCTGATCATGCAGCGGTTGTTGTTGCTGTTGCACAAAGTTGCGTTTTTCCTGTACGAGATATAGTGGACGACCTTTTACCTCGTCGTAGATTCGACCGACGTATTCGCCCAGCACGCCGAGGATGACAAGCATGATACCGTTGAGGAACAGAATGCAGGCAATGATGGATGCCCAGCCCGGTGTAGTCGAGAAGTTCATCAGCTTCTGACCGACCACGAACAGCAGGAAAATAAAGCTGAACAGGGAAACGAAGCTACCGAGCACACTAGCGAGACGCAGTGGTTTGAGCGAGAACGCGATCAGAGCATCGGATGCAAAACGCAGCATCTTTTTGAGTGGATACTTGGTTTCACCGGCAAAGCGTTCTTCGCGCACATAAGCGATGGACGTTTGGCGAAAACCGACCCAGCTCACTAGCCCGCGTACGAAGCGGTTGCTTTCTTTCAGACTCTTCATCGCTTCGCATACTTTGCGGTCAATCAGGCGGAAGTCGCCTGTATCGAGTGGAATGTCGATGTCGCTCAGCTTGTTCAAGGTGCGATAGAAGAGAGCAGCAGACCATTTTTTGAAGCCTGTTTCGCCCTTGCGCTCAGCGCGGGTGGCATAGACAACGTCATAGCCTTCTTTCCATTTCTCAATCATTTGCAAAATCAATTCTGGCGGGTCCTGCAAGTCGGCGTCGATCACGACAATCGCTTCACCAGATGCACTGTCCATACCAGCGGTAATCGCAATCTGGTGACCGAAGTTACGGGAAAAGTCGATCATTTTGACTGAAGAGTCGGTATTGCACAATTGGGTGACCATCGCAGCCGTTTGGTCACGGCTGCCGTCATTTACAAAAATCAGTTCATACGTTTCTCCGGTTTGCTGCATCACTTCCGTTAGACGGCGGTAGCACTCCAGTACAACTTCTTCTTCATTGTAGACCGGAACGATAATGGAATATTTCATCGGTAGTCCTCCTTTGGATGTTCAAGAGCTTGAGGGAAAAGGTTGCGGAATCTTCATTCCGCCGTCAGTTGATACAGCGTCATTTGCGAGCCGCCGGGACCGCCGCTGCGGTTTGAACCGCCAGCTGAACCGCGACCAAAGTCGTTGCTGCTGCTTGCTTGTGTAATCGTTGGAGCGTTCGTATCACTAGTTGTATTGGTAACGGTCGTACTTGCCGATGGATCGGTGCTTGTGGAAGTGGTTGTGGCAGATGCGGTGGAATCGGATTTCCATTCCGATTCTGAAATTTCGGTTCCATGTTCCTGCACCCATTGCGTCAGCTCGGAGCTGCCGCTGCCCATACCGCCACCAAGCAGTACGTACCGGAGTTGTCCACTGCTTACGAGTTGTTCCAATTGGTCCACCGTCAATGCGCTGTCAGAGCCTTTGAAGCCGCCCCATGCGATGACTGCGTCACTCGTTTGCAAAATAATCGGTGTTGCGGTCTGAGATGCCGTTGTCGCGACGAGATACTTGGCATCTCCTTGATTGGCTTCTAGATAAGCGATCAGATCAGCATCTACATCAGAGCTGTTATTGTTGCTGCTACGTGAATCGGCAAGCTCTGGTCCGGCATACGGCTGAACCGAGTTGCCGCCATACAGTGCCGGAGTGAGTGACCAGTAAGCGGGCGCTGCCAGTAATGTCACCAGCGTCAGTGCCAGAGCGCCACGTTTCCACGCATCGCGTTTTAACAGCAGCAGGATCAGAGAAATGATACCAAGGGCAAGTGCCGCGATAGCGAGCGTGGTCATGCCTTGTCCCCAGATGATATAGCTGCCTGTTCCAAGTGCCACTGCCATAAAGGCGATTGTCCACCAGCGTCTTCCTGCTTTCCAGAGCTGAACGATACCTGCACCCGTCAGAGCGGCAATGGCAGGAGCCATCATCACAAAATAGTAACGGTGAATATGACCAGCGATGCTGAAGAATACGATCATCGGCAGTAGCCATGCAAACCAGAACAAGACGATGTTGCGTTGTTCTCTGCGCTGTAGCCAGAGCATCAGGGCGCTTAGCAGTGCCGCTGGCAGGAACCAAGCAATCTGACCAGCATTGCTGTCATCCAACAATCGGAATAGACCAGCATCACCAGCGTCATTGCTGCCACCGCCTCCGCCACCACTCATACCTCCACCCGATCCGCCGGGACCGCCAGAACCCATACCGCCGGAAGGGAATCCATTTGTCTGGATTGCGCTGTTATCTGCTGTCGTTGTAGACGACGCGGTGGATACAGTGCTGGACTTGTCAGATGTCGTATCCGAGCTGCTCGTTATGGCTGCCGTCGTGCTCGCTGTGGACGTGATAGTGGCAGTAGTCGAAGCTTGATCCGCTGAAGCATTTGCGGCGGTTGCTGTAGTCTGTGTACTGCTCGTTGTAGACGCGGCATTTTGATTGTTCATGCTTGGAGGTTGTCCTCCTCCGCCACTTCCACCACTACCGCCGGAATCACCAGTTAGACGGCTGATTCCGTTGTAACCAAGCGCCAATTCTAGTACCGAGTTGCTGGTGCCACTGCTGCCCACATAGGGACGTTGACTAGTAGGGGTCAGATCGACGATGGTTGCCCAAGAGAGGGACACGGCGGCGAGTACGACACCGGAGACCAGTAGGTGCATGATCTTTTGCTTCCATTGTCCTTTACGAGCGAGCCAGTAGAATAGGTAAAATGCTGGCAGCACCATAAAGGCTTGAAGCATTTTCGTATTGAAACCGACACCAACGAGTGCAAAAGCGATACATAGCGTCAGCAGCTTGCCAGTTTTGACGCTGCGTTGCAGTACGTAGGCTGCCAGCATCAGGAAGAAGACCAGTGTGCTATCCGCATTGTTCGTCCGGCTTACCGCTACTGCAATCGGTGTCAGTGCCAGAATCAATGCTGCAATGCGGGCAGTTGCCAAACCGAAATGCGGCTTAACAATCAGATATAGCAGAATGACCGAGCCAGCCAGTCCAAGGGCGGACGGTAACGCCAAGCTCCAGCTATGAATGCCAAAGATTTTGGCGCTGATTGTTTGTAGCCAGAAGGCGACAGGCGGTTTGTCGATGGTAATGAATCCGCCCGGATCATACGAGTTAAAGAAGAAGTTATGCCAGCTTTGCATCATGCTGGTTACGGCTGCTGCGTAGTAGGTATTCAAATCACCCGATTGGCTGATATTGTACAGCGATAATCCCGCAGCGACCAGAGCCAGAATGGCAAGAACCGGGTCGATCCTTCGAAAAAATGAACCTTTCATATTGTTGCCTCCTCATACATGAATATCGAGTACAGCTCCGTTCACGATGATGAGGAGCATTCGTCATATGTTCTTGATGTAGAAAATATAACAATGCAATATGAACAGGAAATGAACGCTACCTTAAATAAGGCTGAATATTGTTTTAAATATACATAAAAAAGGCGAGAAACCCCATCATGCAAGGGTTCTCTCACCTTTTATTACAGCAGGTATAAGAAAAATAAACAACAAATCATAACACATAAGTTACATATGAAATCTGCATGTTTATAACCTGAAAATAATATACATACACTCCTATACATCCGCATAATGAACGAAAAAGCCAGTATATTGTGTAGACGATAGAAACTAAACCTTTATTCGGTTGGACGATGTTTGTCCGGTTCTTCTATCACAATCGGACGTGGCAGATAGACGGTCATGGTAGTTCCTTCGCCTACTGTGCTGATAGCCTCGATTCGACCACCATGCAGCATCAGAATTTTTTGCACAATGGATAATCCCAGTCCGTTGCCGCTCACCGCTGAATTGCGGGATGTATCTGCTTTGTAAAATCGTTCAAAAATATGCTTCACATGCTCGTCATCAATACCGCAGCCGGTATCCTGCACACTCGTTTTGATCCAATGCTCATCCTCCGTAAGCGTAATATAAATATTGCCTTTTTCGGGAGTGAACTTGATCGCGTTCGATAGTAGATTGATCCATACCTGACTGAGTAGATCCTCATCGCCGTGGAATACGATTTTATCCAGATCGGCGGATACTTCAATATTCTTCGCCGTCCACATCGGTACACAGGAGACGACCGCCATACGCACCTGCTCATCCAGCCGGAAGTTCGACAGATTGAGCTTCACCACATCGAGGGAAGCAAGCTTGAGCAGATTGCTGCTGAGCTTGGATAATCGTTCGCTTTCCTGCTCGATAATCTTCAAATGCTTCATCTGCTCGCTGCTTGCTGTATCCTTGAGCGCGACCGCAAAGCCGCGAATCGAAGTGAGTGGCGTTTGAATTTCGTGAGATACGTTGGAGACGAACTCCTGCCGCATCGCTTCGATTTTGGATAATTGGCTCGTCATCTGGTTGAAATTATTGCCCAGCTCGCCAATCTCATCCTTACGCTTCAGATTCACGCGGACGTTGTAATCGCCCTTCGCTACTTGGCGTGTCGCTTCGGATAGCTTCGCAATCGGTCGTGCGATCAGACGAGCAGCGAACAGGAACAGCAGTACACCTGTTGTCAGCATGACCGACAAGGCAAGAACCATCCATTTGTTCAACTGATTGCTGAATTGATTCGGACGAATGAACAGGGCATAGTGCACACCGTCACGTTCAAAAGGTACACCTACATAACGCGGCTCTGGGTCTTGATTGCCAAATCCAAAATGAAAGTTTAAGCCCGGAATGCCGGAACCACTCTGCATCTCTTTGTTCTCTGGATGATAGATGCCACCATTCAGTACCAATTGCTTCACATCATCTGGAATCGTCCAAGCCTGCTCCAGATCGGGCGGTGGAGGTCCCTTGCCTTCGATGGAGCCGGGTGGTGGCGGTGGAGTACTAGGAGCGCTCGTATGATTGTTCATAGTGGGAGCAGTTGTAGAGGAGTCTTCATTTCCGGTTGACGATGACTCGGGATCGCTCGTTGTATCGCTATTGCTATTGGTATCAGAGGTGCTAGAATCTGAATCCTTAGACGAGGTGGACGATGATTCATTGGAATCGTCGTTTGTCGTCGAAGAGCTATTTGTATTCGTGGACGAATCGGAACCGAACGGGTTGGGAGGAGGTGCCAGACCGAGAGGACCGCCCGGACCGTTACCGTTGGATCGATAGGTCTTGCCATCCTCGCTGATCACCATAATCTGCGTTTGCCCTGCCTGACTATCCAGATATTTCTGCATCAACTTTTCAGGAATCTCTGCCTGCATCGCCGCGACCGCTTCCGCATTACTTAGAATACCGTCTTGTATATATCTGGATTGTTGTCGTTGAATCACCCAATCCGACATCAAAATCGTAATGACAAAGCTGGCAACGATGACGAGAATAAATGTAATCACCAGCTGGCTGTATATATTTTTCAATCCGCTTTCACCTCAATCCGGTAGCCGATGCCGCGGATCGTCTGAATGGTAAACCCATTTTGCTCGGAAAAGCGGTCGCGCAGACGCTTGATATGCACATCCACCGTACGCTCATCGCCGTCATAATCATGTCCCCAGATCTTCTCAATCAGCTGGTCGCGTGTGAAGATCTGACCGGGGAATCCAGCGAGTGTATAAATAAGTTCAAATTCCTTCGCAGGCAATGGCTGCAAGGAACCTTCCACTTCGGCTTCCTTGGTCGCCGCATCCAAGCGTACATTGCCAATCGTGAGCGATTCTCCAGCGAAAATACGGTATCGACGCAGTAATGCCTTGACCCGCATTACCAGCTCCTCTGGTACAAACGGCTTCGCCAAATAATCGTCGGTGCCGAGTCGGAAGCCCTTGATCTTGTCCTCGGCTTCACCTTTGGCGGTCACGAGCAGAATCGGCACATCGCCATAATAGCGACGAATATCCATACACAGCTGCCAGCCGTCCATATGCGGCATCATGACATCGAGGATGATGAGATCCCATTTACCATCGCTTAACATATCAAACGCTTCCTGCCCATCGCGAGCCCGGTGCACGTTATAGCCTTCGCGGGTGAGGTACATATGAATCAATTCCAGAATGGACGCATCGTCGTCAGCGATTAGAATTCTTACCATGGTGTTGTTCTCCTTTGGTCGGGTGATTTGAAAGTTGATTAATTTTGTGCTTGGGGCATTAAACGTTCCGGCAAGGGATAAGGGAACAGACTCCGGTGGAGCTACGAGAATCTACGAATTGGAAGTGTATGTAGATTCTCGTAGCTCCAAGGTCGTCTTTTTCCCTTATTCCCTTGCCTCCACTAAGCGATGCTTGCATCAATTCATTACATAAAATATATATCTAAGATGCTTACAATTCTTGATCATTATATAAAATACATTTAAGGCGAAATCAAGATCGCGAACAAGTCTATAACTGTAACATGTAAAAAATCTTCATATTCAGCCTTCTTAAACAGAGCAGTCTTACAACCATCGCAACTAATGGATACTTAGAAACTACATTCTTCATATCTATTCTTTATTTTATATCGCTTATCTGTAATTAAGCTGAAAACAGAAACATACCCTCTACCTAAATCCCCGAAATCAGCAGTGTATATCAACATGTCTTCGATCAAACTTCATTCAACACAGACCTGTCTACAATCATCCTATCACAATAATATGTAGAGAATATGAACAAATGACCGTATACCCGTTCATTTTCCAAAACCAATCCAACAATCATCCCTGCTCCGATAGATAGTCAATCTCAATGTTCGATAGAAGCACATTTTACTAAAGTAAAACCAGTAATGATAAATGTAATAACGGTATATTAACCCACAACAAAGCGGTAATTCTACAACCAGTAACTATCTACCTAATAACGACAAATCCCTTTAAGAATTTAAGCCCCATATACGTACGAGCACCATGTATGAGCAAAATCGTCATCCAAACAATAAAACCGTCGCAGTCTGAAAAAACGTCTTTCCATTCTACTCTCCACCAAGAGGTAAATAATATTTCGTTGGATGCGGCAAGCACGGAACGGAGGACGTCCCCTTATTCCTCCCCGCAGTGAATGCCAACCCATCCACCGAAAAATTATTTCCATCTCCCCCTTCCTTTTAGGTTCGATTTGAACTAATATAAACGTATATGAACATTAAATAAACCTATTCGAAAGGATGATCATCATGGAAAACCGTTATGTATCTCACCCGAATGATGTAAAAACGTTTGACACTGCCCGTTTGCGCGAGGAGTTTCTGATTGAGAATCTGTTCCAGCCGGACAAACTCGTAACCGTTTACAGTCATGTGGATCGCTATATTGTTGGCTCGGCGGTTCCCACGTCGAAGGAGATCAAGCTGGAAGTGAATCTCAAGGATATTGGTACTGACTTTTTCCTAGAGCGCCGTGAGATCGGCATCATCAATATCGGGGCAACAGGTACGGTTACTGCCGATGGGGAATCCTACGAATTGGGTGCATTTGAATGTCTATACGTATCGCTCGGAACGAAGGAAGTGAGCTTTGCTAGTAACGGTGGAGACACGGCGAAGTTTTACTTTGTTTCCACGCCCGCACACAAAGCCTATCCAACCACCAAATCGACTCGGGAAGATGCAACGCCAAGTCATCTGGGCGACATCAAAACATCCAACGAGCGCACGATCTACAAATACATCCACGAGGGCGGCATTAAGAGCTGTCAGCTGGTGATGGGCATTACGCAACTAGAGCCGGGCAATATGTGGAATACGATGCCTTCGCATACACATAACCGTCGTTCGGAAGTGTATCTGTATTTTAATGTGCCGCAGGATGCAGTCGTGTTCCACTTTATGGGCGAGCCGCAGGAAACGAAGCATCTGGTTGTGCGCGATGGTCAGGTTGCCATTTCGCCAAGCTGGTCGATCCATAGCGGTGTCGGTACGAGCAATTACACGTTCTGCTGGGCAATGGCAGGCGAGAACCAAACGTTCGATGATATGGACGCCGTTGCCATGCAGGATTTAAAATAAACCCAAAAACACCATTTCGGTACAATATATAGAATGCGTAATGCAGACAAGTATTGATGTTCACTACAAACTGGATAACAGACGACGTGTGCCTTTACATCTTTGCTCATCTGCATGGGCTTCTACGCAGGAATCATCTATACAAGCATGTGCCGGAAGGGACGGGGGTTGGAATGAGCGCAATCAAGCGGCATGAGAAGATTATGGAACTATTGATCGCCAATCAGGAAATTACGGTTGGCGAATTGAGTGATACATTGAGCGTAACAGGCAAGACGATCCGTGAGGATCTAGCACGGCTGGAGGAAATGGGGTTGCTCATGCGTGTGCATGGCGGCGCCGTTCTTGCGCAGAATGACCAGTATGGCATTCTGTCCGGTCAGGGCATCAACACCAAGCATATGCCGGAAAAGGGCGAGATTGCCGAGCGGGCGTTGTCATATATTCAGCCGAACGATATTATCGCGCTGGATGGCGGCAGTACGACGCTGGAAATTGCTCGCCGCTTGCCTGCCATTCCGCTGACGGTCGTGACCAACGATCTGTTTATTTTGAGTGAGTTAGCACGGCGGGAGCAGGTACGCTTGGTCGTACCGGGAGGCGAACGGAATCGCAATATGCTGATTAGCAGTCAGGCGATTGAATATGTGCGAGGGCTGAATATTCACAAAGCCTTTGTCTCGTCGACAGCGCTGCACCCGGAGTTTGGCTTGTCCATTTATACTGGCGATCTGGTTCCTTTCAAAAAGGCATTGGTCGCAGCGGCGCAGCACGTATATGGCGTTGTGGATCACCAGAAGTTCGGGCAGTTCGCGCTCTGGACCTTTGCTGCTTGCTCGGAGATGGATATGATCATCACTGACAGTGGATTGTCGGATCAGCAGGCAGAGCAGTTTCGTCAGGCGGGCGTACCACTTGATGTAACAAAAAGTTAGCCCAAGTACAAGGCGTTTCATTTGATAACAGAAGGAGCAATCGACATGAATTCATTTGATTTGCGTGGCAAGGTTGCACTGGTCACAGGGTCGAGCGGTGGATTGGGACAGGGGATGGCACTGGGACTGGCAGAAGCGGGCGCAGATGTGGTGTGCGTATCGTATTCCAGTAGTAACGATACAGTGGAAAAGATCCAAGCGCTCGGACGCGATGCGATCTCTATCGAAGCCGATCTGAGCAAGCATGATCAGCTGGAAAATGTCGTCGGGCAAGCACTGAATTTTAAAGGAAACATCGATATTCTGATCAACAATGCAGGCATTATCCGCCGTACGCCAGCTGCGGAGCATTCGTGGAAGGATTTTGCGGATGTGATCGATCTCAATCTGGAAACGGTCTTTTATCTGTCACAGCTCGTTGGGCGTCATATGATTGAACGCGGTAGCGGCAAAATTGTCAGCGTCGCTTCCATGCTGTCATATCAGGGCGGTATCAATGTGCCGGGCTACACTGCCAGCAAGCACGCAGTCGCTGGTATTACCAAGGCGCTTGCCAACGAATGGGCATCCAAAGGCATTCAGGTCAACGCGATTGCACCGGGCTATATGTTGACCGATAATACCGCACCCATTGTTGCTGATCCGGCACGCTTTGATGCGATTACGGATCGTATTCCAGCAGCTCGCTGGGGAACAGCAGAAGATATGAAGGGACCAGTTGTGTTCCTGTCCTCATCTGCGTCCGATTACTTGAACGGTCATGTGCTTTGTGTAGATGGCGGCTGGTTGGCGCGTTAAGCTGCATGTATGCAGTAACGTATTCTTATTGAGAGAAACGGGGTGCATTACATGAGACAATCCGTGCTTTCCCATATTTATGGTAAGCAGCCGGCTGCCGATCTGGCAGTACGTGTCGCTGCTGGTGGCTTTAAGGGTGTGCAGCTGGCGCTCGCCAAAGCCATTTCCGATATTGACACGTCTAATGGCAAGCTAAGCCCGGGGCTGGGCAATTATGTGGCGGAGCAATTTGATCGTCAAGGTGTGCGTATTGCTGTGCTTGGCTGTTATATTGATCCGGTTCATCCTGACCGCGATGTGCGGCGTAGCGAGATTAACCGATTCAAGGAGCATCTGCGATATGCGCGTGATTTTGGATGCAGTATGGTGGCGACAGAGACGGGTTCGTTTCATACATACCAGTCGACTCATCCCGACAATTATGCGGAGATCGGCTGGCAAACGCTGCGCGAAACGGTTACTGAGCTGGCGGAGGAAGCGGAGAAATGGGGCGTACATCTGGCGATTGAGCCAGTAGCCACGCATACGCTGCATACCGCCGAGCTGATGGAGCAATTGATCAGCGAAGTGCCTTCACCGACAGTAGGGATGCTGTTCGATCCATGCAATATGATGAAAACGGAATTTGTGGATGATCAGCAGGGATTTTTGCGTGGGGTGTTTGAACGATTGGCGGAGCGTATCATTTTGATCCATGCGAAGGATATGCAGTTTACTGCGAATGGGCAAAAAGAAGAAGTGCTGGCGGGAACCGGCATTTTGGATTATCCATACTTCTTTGAGCTGTTGCAGCAGTACAAGCCGCATATCGATATTTCGCTGGAAGGTGTGACCAAGGAGCAGCTGCCGCAAGCGTCGCTGCATATGCGCCGAATCTGGCAGGAACAGCTCAGTCGGCATCATCATACGAACGGTTAACACATCCGGCGGACAGAATAGCCAAGGATTCACATGATGGATGCTGCCAACGCTGCCTTTATCTACGAACAGACATTAATACAAAGAAACAGGCATCATTGGATTTCGATCTGGGGTGTCTGTTTCTTTGTGTGGCTCTGTTTTGATTTGGGCTTTGTATGTGGAGAGATGTTCATTTCGTAGGGTGAAGCAACGGACGCAGGGGTAATAATGTCCATCATCTGTTGTGAAAGGGGTTCATCTGAATATGACCAATAGATCTCAGCAGCATCGTCCCGTAGCAGTCGTCACGGGAGCAGGAATCGGGCTTGGACGCGGCATTGCCTCTGTACTGGCGCAAAAGGGGTATCGACTGGTACTTACCTGCCATTCGGAGCGAGAGGAAACAGAACAACTGGCGCAGGAGCTAGCACATCAGTATGGGACGGACAGCTATATGATTGAGAGCAATCTGGCAGAGCAGGAGGAAGTGGAGCGCACCATCCGTGAGGCGGTGGAGCATTACGACCGGATTGATCTGCTGGTAAACAATTCAGGTGGCAGTACGATGAATCCACTGGTGGAGCTAGAGCCAGACGATATCAATTGGATGATCAATCTGGATTATCGCGCACCGATTCTGGCAACACGTTATGCGGCACAGGCAATGATTGAGCGCCAGATTGCAGGTAGTATCATCTATATTACCTCGTCACGTGGGGAACGTGCGTATCCGGGTGACAGCATCTATGGCGGAATGAAGGCGGCATTGATCCGCTCCTGTGCGTCGCTGGCGTTAGAACTCGCACCGCACGGCATTCGGGTCAACTGTGTCGCACCGGGAGCAACCGTCAATCGACCAGAGCAGGACGCATTGACCGAACCGCTTGGACACAAAATCCCACTCGGGCGTATGGGAACACCGGGCGATATTGGTGAAGCGGTAGCATGGCTATCCTCGGATGCCGCATCGTATATTACGGGGATCAATCTGCGTGTAGATGGTGGGTTGATTTTGCCGGGAATGCCTGAAGATGTATCAGAGGAAGCTGGATACGGCTGGGGCAGAGTGTACAAGGATTAATTGTTAAATTAGATATAACCTGCTCAAGCTTTCAAGCTGCTATAAGAGCGGTATTGTCATATAAGCTAGAGAAGGTATAAGAGACGAAGAGTCTGTATTTCCATTGAGGAGATACAGACTTTTTTGGCGTGGAAAAGGTTCGTGATGTTGTTCTAATTGTTGCGGCTTCTGGGGTTCATTAGAACTTCATTTGACTAACGTGTACCTACCAAGCATAATTAATATTATTTTATAAATATATTTAATTGCACACAAAATAGTTTTGTGTTAATATTATTTATACAAAGTAAATGAAATGATTCTAACGCTTGCTGACAATGAACCATTCGCTAGTCGGTATGATGAAATAGACGACGGTCTGCACAGACTTTATTTTACAGACGTACAAACAAAGCACACGTATTCTATCACTCAACATCATGGAGGAATGTAACATGTACAAATCCGTAATCATTGGTACTGGACCTGCTGGTTTGACTGCCGCTATTTACCTCGCTCGTGCTAACATGAGCCCACTTGTTATCGAAGGACCACAGCCCGGCGGTCAATTGACCACCACAACGGAGGTTGAGAATTTCCCCGGCTTCCCTGACGGTATCATGGGTCCTGAGCTGATGGACAATATGCGCAAACAAGCAGAGCGTTTTGGCGCTGAGTTCTATACTGGCTGGGTCGACAACGTGGATATGTCCGAGCGTCCATTCAAATTGCAAGTGGAAGGCAAAGGCGAGATTGTCACTGAGACGCTCATCATCTCCACTGGTGCAACTGCCAAATACCTCGGCATTCCGAATGAGCAAGACAATATCGGTCGCGGTGTCAGTACTTGTGCAACCTGTGACGGTTTCTTCTTCCGTAATAAAGAAATCATCGTAGTCGGTGGCGGCGATTCTGCACTGGAAGAAGCAAGCTTCCTGACTCGTTTCGCTTCCAAAGTAACACTGGTACACCGCCGTGAAGAACTGCGCGCTTCCAAAATCATGCAAGATCGCGCCCGTGCCAATGACAAAATCGAGTGGGCGCTGAACCGTACGCCACTGGAAGTTGTTGCTGGACCACTCGGCGTTACTGGTCTGAAAGTACTGAACAATGAAACAGGCGAAGAAGAGATCATCGATGCACACGGCGTATTCGTAGCGATTGGTCACCATCCAAACACCGGCTTCCTCGGCGGACAGATCACTACCGACGAGAACGGCTATATCGTTACTCATGCAGGTACATCCGAAACGAACATCCCTGGCGTATTCGCGTGTGGTGACGTACAGGATACCCGCTATCGTCAAGCGATCACCGCAGCAGGCAGCGGCTGTATGGCAGCGATGGATGCTGAGAAATTCATCGAAGCGACTGAGCATGCGGCAGTAATGCTGTAAGGATAGATGTAATCTTTTACAACAATATATCAATAAACAAAGAATCCACTCCTATCATGGGGTGGATTCTTTGTTGAACTGTAAGGCTGGCTCTTTGTCTGTTCAGCTGCTTTCTTTTATCGGACGAACGATCATTTCGCTCACATCCACGTGTGCCGGTTGCTTAATGGCATACAGAATTGCTTCGGCGATGGCTTCAGCAGGTAGAGCGATCCGGCGATATTCGCGCATAAATGCTCGTGAATGTTCATCGGAGATGCTGTCTGCCAACTCGGATTCGGTAACGCCCGGTGACACAAGGGTGACACGGATATGCGATTCGGTTTCCATGCGCAATCCATCCGAAATGGCTTTCACGGCGTATTTGGTCGCACAGTAGACAGAAGCTGTCGGTGTTACGGAATACGCACCGATTGAGGCAATATTAATGAATTGTCCACTCTGTTGCTGCTGCATGATCGGGAGAGCCGCTGCAATGCCATGTAAAACGCCGCGTATATTCACATCGATCATGCGATTCCATTCATCTATTTTGTTTTCCGCCAGATTGGATAGTGGCATTACACCAGCATTGTTCACCAGAACATCCACACGACCGCATGTGTTCTGTGCATACTGGACAAACTCTTGCATATCCGCCACATCGGTCACATCGAGCTGGCGACAGTACGCTGTACCACCCGTTTCCTGAATCTCTGCAACCAGCGCTTCCAAACGATCGATGCGCCGAGCCCCCATCACCACAATCGCTTGATGCTGCGCCAACAGTCGTGCTGTTGCTTCGCCAATGCCGCTGCTTGCCCCCGTGATCAAGACCACTTTGCCTGCAATTCCATTCATTACTTCTGTGTTCATCATGATATTCCCCTTTCGCTATGGATATTCTTAGTATGCGTGTGAGGGAAAGGGGAGCGGTAGAACAATACAAGCATAGCATTGCCTAATCCTCGCAATGCCGTATATATTCTGACATTTTTAACGAAAGGATGGGTATAATACAAACAACAGGAAGGATAAGGAGGAAGTACAAATGACGAGTACCCATACTAAGCAGTACCTTTCATCAACATTACATGAATTAGGCTCTCTGATTGCCCAATACTGCAAAAGCGATGGTGTGTATCAGACGGATTTTCCTGCCTTATCGCTTATCCGCAATACCGATGAGACTCCTATTTATACGGTGTATGAGCCATCCATCTGTCTGGTGGCACAGGGGGAGAAGTTAGTTTTACTGGGGGAAGAGCAGTATCATTACGGACCGTCTGAATACTTCGCCGTATCGGTTGATCTGCCTATTTCCGGTCAGGTGATCAAGGCTTCGCCCGATGCGCCTTATCTGGCTGTTCGGTTGCAGATTGATGCCCAGCACATTTTAGAGCTGATGCGTGATATGGAACATATACCTGCTTCGCAGGGAGAGTTGGAACGTGGATTGTTTGTCAGTCATGCAGATACAGATATGGTGGATGCGTTTGTCCGCTTGCTCAAGTTGATAGACAAGCCTGAGGATCTGCCGATCCTTGCCCCTATGATTGCACGAGAAATTCTATACCGGGCGTTGCGAGGGAAGCAGGGGAATGCCTTACGACAGATGGCGCCCGGTGCTGGTCGAGCTGCTTATATCGCGGAGATTATTCAGCATATCCGCGATACATATAGCGAGCCCCTGCATATTGATGAGCTGGCTTCCAAGGTCAACCTGAGTCCATCTTCGCTGTATCGTCATTTTCGCGATGTCACGATGATGAGCCCTGTACAATTTCAAAAGCAGATTCGGCTTCAAGAAGCGCGGAACATGCTGCTGAATGACTCTATTCAAGCTGCTGAGGTGGCATTTCAAGTAGGTTATGAGAGCCCTTCGCAGTTTAATCGGGAATATGCGAGAATGTTCGGACTGCCGCCCATCAGCGATATTCGGAGACTACAATCTACGTCAGCATCTATCATGAATGAGGATGAAATGATCCATGATTGACTGATCAACGATGGACGGTAATAATACATGCAGAGCCGTTCCTCTATAGGAAACGCCATGCTTCTATCCTACCATCCTCTATTTTCAAAAATGAATCGGCTTGTACATGATACAGATCGGGAAGAGCAGGGTAGTCATGGATTTCCACTTGCCAATCTGTGAGATTCCAACTGTACAGAGGCAATCCCTGTCCCCAAGCAAACAATGTGCCAGCAGAGGATACAGCAAGCTGCGCCTGTGGATGCATAAACACATCCTCTATACCGGAGTCCATTGAAAAAGCAGGCACCTCCAATAAAACTTTCTGCCGTGTGCGTTGGTTTACATGGTAGATCAGTATAGCAGGCGCTGTTCCTTCTGTATCCCAATCCTCTTCATCTAGCATATCTTCATCCACTTGTCCCCAGATAGCGAGCCGTTCGTGATCCAGCCATACCATCGGCACATCCCAATCGATGAGCGGGCTCCAGATACGATCCCGTGATTCTCCATCCTCGGATTCCCAGACGTTGTTCATCCAGTCATCCATACTCCATGCTACCGTAATGCCGACCGGTGTCCAAGCCCATCCGGTTTCCGCCACATACTTGCCATCAGGCGATACATGCAGTTGTCCGTGAAAATAATCCAGATAATGGTCATCTCGTGAGTACGAGTCCGAATGCACCTGAGGAACCGGACGTTCACTGATCGCACGGACATCCGGCAGTAAGGAGGTCAGCTCCAACCGATTCCAATCTTTGCCATGAATAAGCAGCACCTGCTGATCGCGTTGTACAAAAGCAAGCGGATAGGTAGATTTGTCATAATGATACTCGCCTCGATTGAGTTCCATGACCATATTGCCAGATTCCAGATTAAGTACGACGGCATGCCGTCCCAACGTATTGCTTACAGCAGCAAAACGACCACAAGGGCTTATCACCAGTTGAACCGGATGTGTAGCATGGAATTCCATCAAGTCAAGCTGAGCAATCCTTTGTACTGCACCGGACAGCAGATCAATCTTCCATACTTGCTGCTGCTCATTCAGAGCGATCAATTGCGGTTCCATGGTTTCAGTTGCAACCGACGATGGCGACCATTCGCGAATGGCAAGTAGTTTGCCAGGATTCTGTTGCAGGGGTGGATACGAGCAGTGTTGTATGTTCATATGTATACTCCTTTGCAAATCTATAAAATGAATGACAAAAAAAGCGACCGACCTCTGTAGTATAACAAAAGTCGTTCGCTTGCTATGAGATACCAATATATCGGTTACAACTTATATACTATCTATCCATTGCCGTGTCATCTACAATCGCTAAAAGAACAGCTTGGTCACCGCTTGAAAGATCAGGAAGAATGCAAATCCTACTGCCAGCAGCGAAGCTCCTTTTTTGCGTTTTGCCTGCGAGAAATTAAACACACCCAGACTGAACAACGGCACAATAATCAAGGCAAATACAAACATCAGTACGTAAAAGGGCAGCGAAATATCAGCATTTTCCCAGAACGTCATGGTTGCTCTCTCTCCATTTCACAAGTAGGTTCATCATCCTGCTGTTCTCCATCCATCTCTGTGGATCGCATACCGGCAATCGCCGTCCGACCTCATCTATATATTCCGATTGCTATCTATCTCTGACAACACACAGACTTTGTTCATTCAACAATCGCGTGTCTGACGAAAACAAAGACTGCCCAACAATTACCAATAACGAAATTATAGTCGAAAACCGATAAAAGATTCACAGCCAAATAAGGCGATTTTACGTCAAATTTGAGATAAGCACGGTTGCATCTTATCATTCCACCACTTATTACGCTAGCTGAACCGCTCCTTATTCCAGCTATAGTCTATATATAGGTGCCCGCTATTCAATAAAACTATAACGGATTCAGTACCTTTTTGGTCCAAATCTATTGAAAACCTGTATATTCCGAGTATAATACTTGGTATATAAAGAGATTGAAGGTGAGTATAACTGTGAATCCTATTCAGAATATCGTAACAGAACGCAATGATGACTATCTCGACCTGCTGAATTATGCAATAGCGATTGGAGATCAGGAGTGGCAGCAGGAGATTCTATCCAGCTTGGCACGTCTGAATCATTCTCAGCAATGGCAGCGTGAGTGGGCGGTAACTGAACATCTGTGGAGACAGTTCGACCGCATCAATGGCAAGCTGTTGGAGCTGTATGACAACATCCGCGAGAGCACCGATGATACCGTCAAGCAGCATCTACTAGAGCAATGGTGGGAGCTGAAGCTGCAACGCATCTCCGTATCGCGTCAAATTCAGGAAGAAACTGCTGGTCTAAAACATGATTGTGAATCGTGCCGCTAAGGTGGCTGTCCATATACCCGACGTGATGTGCATGATATACGTGTGAACCAATACTACGCGTATCCATATGTACATGCCAAAAACCGGACAACTGACATTGCCCGGCTTCTGTATTACTCATGTATGTTATTGCTGTACAACTATGAAATGTTGCCCAGTAGCAGCCGATCCGCCAAGACACGGCGCTACCGTCGTACAAATAAGCCAGTATGGATTCACATGGACATGTGAATTACATGCTGGCTTGTTTCATGTCACGCATCATCGACATCATGGATGTCATCATTTCGTCGCACTCTTGCAATTTGCTCATCATCATATTCATGTCCATATCCATGTCTTTCATCATGGACATATCCATTTTGTTGCACATTTCCATCATCATTTTCATGTTGTTCATTTTGCTCATCATGTCTTCCATACACATACCCATCATCATTTGCATACACATTTTATCCATTGTTGCCATCTCCTCTAAAATGTATTTTTGATGTTACCGGGTACAGAGCCGTTAGATGAAGCCCTGACGCTGTTAGCATACTACATTTTCCTATTAAAAACAATCAGATTATGGAAAATATAGCGTGCGATAATGCGTCTAACAACGGAAAGATGTAGGTGTGATTCAGAATATATTTATACTATTCGCTTCTGTGCTTGCTAGCCTCTCACCGAGCGTGTAAATACCCAAATCGCATCTGCCATTTTACGTATAGCCCTGACACCTTATATGTATGTAACCGGATGGATGCAACATCAATCGTGTACGCATGACGACCAGATACCAACAGCCCGTAACGTCATGCGCAACAGTGTATGTTCTTTATTGAGGGAGAAGCATTAGATCGATACGCGTACTCTACCAAGAAATTGGGAGATGGCAGAATACGCCGCTCCGATAACAGTCGATTGCTCACCTAGTTCAGAATACTGAATGACTAGCTTTTGACGATGATACGGCAAGGTGCGCTGCGAGACGACCTCTTCTACATACGGCGCAATCCACGGTTCTGCTTGTCGCATGTGACCGCCGATAATGACCAGCTCTGGGTTAAAGCTGTTAACCAGATTGGTAATACCGATACCCAGATATTCACCGATACGTTGGAATAAACGAATCGCTTCCGGCTCATCCCACAATGCCTGCTGTACCCAGTAGGCAGTATTCGTATTGGGCTGTGGATCGGGCATGGCATGTTCATAGGCAAGCTCGGAAGCATACAATTCCCAGCATCCGCGACTGCCACATGAACAGGGCAGACCGTACGATTCCACCGACATATGCCCGGTTTCGCCAGCGTATCCGCGCGCACCTTTGTACGGTTCGCCATCGATAATAATGCCGGAGCCGATACCCATACCAACGCTGACATACACGAGATGTCGAGCGTGACGACCAGCGCCAAACTGCAACTCGCCAATAGCACCTGCATTGGCTTCATTATCGATGGTAACGGGTAAGCTGAACAGCTGCTCCAATTCCTCGCGTAGCGGCACACCTTCCCAGCCTAGATTGGGGGCAAATAATACATTGCCCAGTTCATCGACCATGCCCGGTACACCGACCCCCATGCCGATCAAGCCATGCACGGATGGAGGAACCTCAGCGAGTAGATGCGCCATCATGCGCTGCATCAGCGATAGCGTCGTTTCCAACCGATGATCCGGCAAAGGCTCTGTCTGGCGGGTAATAATGATGCCTTCCAGATTAGTCAGCACAATCGTCAATTCGTTGACACTCAGTTCTACGCCTGCGGCATAACCAGCACCGCTATTGAATTCCAGCATGAGCGGCTTACGACCGCCACTGGATTGACCTTCGCCAGATTCTAGCACAAGCCGATCATCGATCAATTCCTGCACAAGATTGGAGACAGTCGCTTTGTTCAGCCCGGTCAGCTGCGATACACGAGTGCGCGACAGGGGGGCGTAACGACGAATATTTTCGAGGACAAGGGATTTATTTATTTTTTTAACCAGCGCCTGATCTCCGGTGATTTTCATACTATTTCTCCTCTCCAAATGGTAGTTCGAATACTTTGTTTATCGAATAGACAAAGTGATGTATATATGTTAGGATAGCGATGTAAACGATTTCTTACAAGAAATATCTGGCGGAACAGCCGTCGGCTGGCGCAAGATATGGGCGATCCGGACGCAGGCATTGCCATCCGGTTATGAATCAGACGAATCGTGAGGAGGATTTATGTAATGGCTTATTTTGCAGACATTGAGAAAGTGCAATATGAAGGTGTCCAATCCAAAAATCCGTATGCGTTCAAATTTTACAATCCGACCCAAGTTGTCGCCGGCAAGACGATGGAAGAGCATCTGCGCTTCGGTATGGCATACTGGCACACTCTGGTTGCTGGTGGCGCCGATCCGTTCGGTGTAGAAACCGCTTCCCGTCCATGGGGTCATCTGACTGGTATGGATCTGGCAAAAGCACGCGTTGAGGCGCTGTTCGAGCTGATGGACAAGCTCAATATTCCATACTTCTGTTTCCATGATGTAGACATTGCTCCCGAAGGCGACAGCCTCCGCGAATTTTATAACAATATCGATACCATTGTCGAGCTGATCGAGCAACAAATGAAGCAAACTGGCAAAAAGCTGCTCTGGAATACTGCTAACATGTTTAGCAATCCGCGCTTTATGCACGGTGCTGCTTCTACCTGCAACGCTGATGTATACGCGCATGCAGCGGCTCAGATCAAAAAAGGTCTGGAAGTCGGCAAGCGTCTCGGCGCAGAAAACTACGTATTCTGGGGCGGTCGTGAAGGTTACGAAACGCTGCTGAATACCGATTACGCTCTCGAGCAGGACAATATGGCGCGCATGTTCCATCTGGCAGTCGATTATGCGAAGGAAATCGGCTTTGACGCTCAATTCCTGATCGAGCCAAAACCAAAAGAGCCAACCAAGCATCAGTACGATTTCGACGCGGCAACCGCAATTGCCTTCCTGCAAAAGTATGATTTGAAGGATCATTTCAAATTAAATCTGGAAGCGAACCATGCGACCCTTGCTGGTCACACGTTCCAGCATGAGCTGCGTGTTGCTCGTACGAACGATATGCTCGGCTCGCTGGATGCGAACCAAGGCGATCTGCTGATCGGTTGGGATACAGACGAATTCCCGGTTGACCTGTATGCGGCAACCACAACAATGTACGAAGTGCTGCAAAACGGTGGTCTTGGTCGCGGCGGTATTAACTTTGACGCCAAAGTACGCCGTCCATCATTCCATGCAGACGATCTGGTCATCGCACACATCGTTGGTATGGATACGTTTGCCAAAGGATTGACGACAGCGGCTCGTCTGCTGGAAGATCGCGTATTCGAAGACTTTATCGACAAACGCTACAGCAGCTTCCGTGAGGGCATTGGCGCTGACGTGGTTGGCGGCAAAGCTACTCTGTCTTCGCTGGCTGAATACGCACTAAATAACGAGAATCCGCGTGCCAACGAATCGGGACGCGAGGAATTGCTGAAAGCAACGCTGAACCAGTATCTGGTAACAGAATAAGTTCCAGCATTCCATCACAACACGCATGTGTTTACAACGCCTTCTATATTTATAATGAAAATGGAGGAATTGGAAACAGGTTGATCATAAATACAGGTCTTTATGTGGAGAAATCTACCTTTGCCTCACACACCATACCATATAAAGTTCTGGCATCTGCCTATTCCGATTTGTTATCCCCATTCCTTCATGTACCGATGCTCCCTTGTATTCCCGTCAGGGAAGAAGGGAGCATTTTGGTTAGAACGGCGATGATCTACATCGTATTCATGCTAATCATTGCAGTCATACCAATCATCGTAGCAATGCCAATAGATGAAGGAGGTCCATGAGATGAGTTATGTAATTGGAGTCGATCTTGGTACGAGTGCTGTCAAAACGGTACTGGTGAATCGTCAGGGACAGGTGGCATTTGAAGCGTCAGAGGCATATCCGCTATCTCAGCCCAAGCCGGGCTATAGTGAGCAGAACCCGGAAGACTGGGTAGAAAAGACGATCGTATCGCTGCGTAAGCTGTTGGAAGTATCGGCTGTACCCGCACATGAGATTGAGGGCTTGAGTTTTTCCGGGCAAATGCACGGCTTGGTTCTACTGGATGATCAGCATCAGGTCGTGCGTCCGGCGATTCTGTGGAACGATACGCGCACAACTGCGCAATGTCGGCGCATTGAGCAGGAGTTGGGCGACGATCTGCTTCATATCGCGCGAAACCGTGCACTGGAAGGCTTCACCCTGCCGAAAATATTGTGGGTGCAGGAGCATGAACCGGAGCATTGGAGCAAGGCGGCGCTGTTCCTGCTGCCGAAGGATTATGTGCGTTATCGGCTAACGGGCGATCTGGCGATGGATTATTCAGATGCGGCAGGCACGCTACTGCTGGATGTAGCGGGCAAAACATGGAGTCCACGCATCGCAGAAGTGTTCGGGTTACCGGAGTCCTTTTTCCCAAGGTTAGTCGAGTCGTTTGACGATACGGGTGCATTGCTGGCGGAAGTGGCAGATGAGACGGGGCTAAGTGCGCAAACGCGTGTGTATGCGGGCGGCGCAGATAATGCCTGTGGTGCAATCGGGGCTGGTATTCTGAGCGAGGGGCAGACGATGTGCAGCATCGGTACGTCTGGTGTGGTGCTGTCGTACGAAGAACGCCGCAATCTCGATTTTGAAGGCAAAGTACACTTTTTCAATCATAGCGAAAAGGACGCCTTTTACATTATGGGCGTGACGCTGGCGGCGGGCTATAGTCTGGAATGGTTCCGCAGTACATTTGGCGAGGGTCGTTCATTTGAAGCGCTGCTGGATGGAGTGGATCAGATTGCGCCGGGAGCAGCGGGACTGTTGTTCACGCCTTATATTGTTGGGGAGCGTACCCCACATCCAGATGCGGATATTCGCGGTAGCTTTATCGGGATCGACGCCGCGCACAAGCTGCCTCACTTTGCGCGTGCTGTGCTGGAAGGCATTACCTTCTCTCTGCGCGAATCGATTGATATTTTACGGGAATCGGGGAAAAGCATTACCGAGGTCATCTCCATCGGTGGCGGCGCGAAGAACGAGACATGGCTGCAAATGCAGGCGGATATTTTCAATGCCGAAGTGATTCGTCTGGAAAATGAACAAGGACCAGCGATGGGCGCAGCGATGCTGGCGGCATACGGCAGCGGCTGGTTTGAGTCGCTGGAGCAATGTGCATCCGCATTCCTACGTACATCGCGCTCCTATACACCGGATCAGGAGCGGGCGGCGCGGTATGATGAGCTGTTCCAGATATATCAGGAAGTATATACACAGACCGCAGGCTTGAGCAGCAAGCTAGCGGCATTTCGCGGATAAGGAACCTATAGTGAGCAGAGCCTCTTTTCAACTAAGAAAGGGGCTTTTTGCTCTATTCTCGTTCACCTAACCTAATCAATACCCGTCATCTACATGTTCATTCGTATACTCGCATCTATACAAAATGTACTCGTATCCATAGCAAATGTGCTCATATCAACGGCAAACTATATCCCTATCAGCTACGGTGCTATAATACAATAAGCCAAACAGCAAGCACCTATGCCCACAATCGTATCCCTACAGGCGTTCTGTAGGTTATATGTTCAAATGAGCATAACCATGCGTTAGGCCAGCGTTTTTTTGTAAAAAAACAATGTCGTTTGCGCAACTATGCAATCCTTGCTGCGTTTATCTGTAGAGAAGATAAATAAATGGCTCCATTCCGCCGTCTATCTATTATCCCTATCGGGTCTTTTGCCGATATAATGGACTAAAGTGAATTTATTTTGGGAAGGGCGGATACGTCTGCATGAAAAGATCAAGTCACCTCTGGGCTAAGACCCTTTTGGCCGGAACGCTATTATTTGCCGGTCTACCGCTCGTCGCTCCTCACCAAGCTGCCTATGCAGCCACTACACAGATTACAGCAACCAGTCAAAGCGATGTCGCCGATCAGCTGTATCAAGCACTGATGAATCGCGATGCGCAGACGACCATTTCATATAAAGGAAGCACCACCGGTCTAAAAGCAATGCTACAGGACGCATTTGAACAAGCATTGGAAAAAGACCCTTACACACATTATGTGCTCGATAGCTACGGTCTGAATTGGCGCCAAAGTGCTTCGGCTGCCAAAGTTACCGTGCAGATGAACTACCGCGAAACCGCAGCACAAACCGCCTACGTACAAAGTCAGGTCAAACAAATTCTGTCTAGCATTATCACATCCGGCATGAACGATCATGAAAAGGTCAAAGCCATTCATGATTGGGTTGTGCGTAATGTGAAGTATGATGGTACGTATACTCGCTATACCGCCTATGAAGCGCTGCATGACGGAACTGCCGTCTGTCAGGGCTATGCACTGCTCACGTATGAGCTGCTCAAGGAAGCAGGCATTCAGAATCTGATCGTAGAAGGAACCGCAGGCGGCGAGCTGCATGCTTGGAATCTGGTTAATCTGGATGGTACATGGTATCACCTCGACACCACATGGGATGATCCCGTTCCCGATCAAGGCAACTATGTACAAACCAGCTACTACCTGCTGACAGATAGCCAGATGAAAAAGGATCATAACTGGACCAAAACATATCCGGCTGCTAGCACCACGTACCAGAGCACACTGAGCAAGCTGATTGCAGCTGGCGGTGACAAAACGAGCGTCTACCAACAGCTGCAACGTGCCTTGGATTATGTAAGTTTGTCTTCTACACCAAGCAGCAATACACAGACAAGTACCAGCGCAAGCAATGGCGCAATCAGTACATCGACTGCACTGAAGGCGCAAGTACAAGCCGCTCAATCCAGCGGTAAAAACTCACTTGTATTCCGCTACAGCGGCAACCTGACTAGTCTAAAAAGTGACCTGCGTACGTTGTCCTCCATCGGTATTCGCTCCATTTCGTATACCGTGCAATCGGGCAGCAACACCAGCGATCTGAAAGTTACACTGAACTGGCAATAAGCGGTATAGCGTAACTGACAATTTGTACTCCAATAGTATATGTAAAATGATCGGTCATCTCCTGTCCTGTACAGGAGATGACCGATTTTTATATGTGCATTTCTCCGCTAGTATCACGTAATCATTCGTTGGTAAGAGCAGATGAGTAAGAGTTAGGCGCTAGACCAGCTACGGAAAGGCTATAGATGCCAGAACCATCATCCCATAACTACTTTCCTATCGATAGCTACGGAATATTTCTCGCTTCTATTACTTCCATATTGTTATATGAGCAAAAAAATGGATAACAATATGGAAATTCAATTCCCTCGCTTTTCTCATACAAACATCAATGATAACCTTTACAAATTAATAAAAATAGAAAATAGTTAATATTTATGTTTACTATAAAATCAAGTGGATATGAGTCTGGATATAAAGAAAGGAGGATGCAGGAATATTATATTTCCCTCTGATGAAAGCGTTTTTATAATTAAGATAGACCTGAGACGGACGCGAGATCGCCATTCCGATTGCTGAATGTACAGGTTAAAATGCATAGAGAGGATGGGTTAACATTGCATATAAAAAGCAAAGTCGTGACCTTACTAGTGATTGTATCGCTAATTCTGACTACGTTTGGGGATAGCCGTACATATGCTGCACATTGGGCATTGAGCGGAGATGTGGGCGTGCATGATCCTTCCATTATTAAAGAGGGAAATAGCTGGTATGCCTTTTCGACAGGGCAAGGTATTCAAGTGCTCAAGTCGGATAACGGCACTAACTTTTACCGTGTGCCACAAATTTTTCTGACTGCACCATCATGGTGGAAAACGTATGTGCCGAATCAGACTCCAATGGATGTATGGGCACCGGATGTGAAGCAGTATAACGGCAAAACATGGTTGTACTACTCCATTTCTACCTTTGGTAAAAATATCTCTGCCATTGGTCTTGCCTCTGCAAGCAGTGTAGGCGCTGGCAGCTGGAAAGACGAAGGCGTCGTACTGACAACCAATGGTACGCAAAACTATAACGCGATTGACCCTGAGCTGGTGATTGATGCTAATGGCGATCCGTGGCTTGCATTTGGTTCATTCTGGAGCGGTCTGAAGCTGACCAAGCTGGACAAAAACACGATGAAACCGACAGGCAGTTTAACGTCCATCGCGACTCGTACAACCAATGGTGGCGCGATTGAAGCTCCATCCATTACGTATCGCAACGGCTATTACTATCTGTTTGCTTCGATTGATAACTGCTGCAAAGGTGTGAACAGTACCTACAAAATCATTTACGGTCGTTCCACTAGCATCACTGGTCCGTATGTGGACAAAAACGGAGTCAGCCTGCTGAACAACGGTGGTACGATCCTCGATGCAGGCAATGATCGCTGGAAAGGTCCGGGCGGTCAGGACATCTATGGCACAAACATTATCGCAAGGCACTCGTATGATGCTAACGATAACGGGAATCCGAAGCTATTAATTAGCGATCTCAATTGGGATTCAAGTGGATGGCCAACGTATTGACGATGCACGATGATCTTCTTGTTTAGCATTATGATGTAACATAATAAACCGGTTCTCCTATCCAGCAGAAGGAGAGCCGGTTTTTCTATTTTTACGCTATCTATCGAATCGCTGCTTAAACAGGCGCTTCGTCGGTTGATAGTATGATAGAGGAAAAGGAGGCGATCTGTATTTCTTCTCAATCGATTATTGTCCTTGCTGGAGCTACCGGCGATCTGGGTGGACGCATTGCAAGAGAACTGGTTAAGCAGCCGAATGTTCGTGTGAAGGCACTTGTACGTCACAGTACGACTGCCGACAAATTGAAAAAGCTACATCAGTTAGGCGTGGACATCATTGCTGTTGATTATTATCAGCATCATGATCTGATTGCGGCGTGTCAGGGAGCGGATAGTGTGGTCTCGGCACTGAGCGGTCTGTATACCGATGTGGTGGAAACGCAGAGTCGATTACTGGATGCGGCAGTAAAGGCGGGCGTACCGCGTTTTATCCCATCCGACTATTCGATGGATTATCGGTATTTGCCAGATGGCTCTAATCGCAATCTAGATTTGCGTCGGCAGTTTATGCAACGGCTGGATGCAGCGCCGATTCAGGCAACATCGATCTTGAATGGGGTATTTGCCGATATTCTGACAGGGACTGCGCCATTGGTTCTATTCCCTATTCACCGAGTGCTGTACTGGCAGGATGCAGATCAGCCCATGGATTTTACGACAATGGATGATATAGCTGCGTTTACGGCGCGTGCTGCGCTAGATGAACAGGCACCGCGCTTTCTGCACATCGCGGGGGATCAGGTGAATGCGCGTCAGCTGGCTTCGGTGATGGAGCAGTTGACGGGGAAACGCCACCGTTTGCTGCGCGGCGGCAGCCTGAAGTCTTTGCGCCGATTGATTGCCATCATGCGCCGCGTGGCTCCGCAGCCAAATGAACTCTATCCAGCGTGGCAGGGGATGCAGTATTTTGACGGCATGTTTAGCGGTTTGGGTAAATTGGAGCGACTGGATAACGATCGTTACCCAGATCTCGAATGGACATCGGTGCAGCAGGTGCTTGCTGCGCATTTGGAGAAGTAGTGGTATGAGGTAATCGGGAATTACGAATCAGGAATCAGTCATACTTGTGCAGATCATATAGAATGAATCGAAATAAAAAAACCTTTCTGTAGGGGCAGCAGTCGGATATCACCGATTGCACGCCAGAACAGAAAGGTTTTTTGCTATAATTGCACGTTCTACATACACTTTACCAGACTCACAGACTCACAGACTCACAGACTCACAGACTCACAGACTCACAGACTCACAGACTCACAGACTCACAGACTGCTTCTGGTGTTAGAGTAGACGTTGGTATTACACATCCTGACGTGCGCCGGTATCCAGATCACATTGCTCCAATGGAATCACGCGCGTACGTTTGATCCATTTATAGCCCAGCCACAATAGAAGGAATAGCGGTACGCTAATATACGTGGCAAAGATCGACTGCCAGTCAATGCCATCCGCAGAGAAGTACGACAGACTCTGACCAACAATCACGACAGCACACAGAACAAAGGCAAACAAAGGACCGAACGGAAACCATCTAGCACGGAACGGCAATTCATTCAGATCGCGTCCCTGTGCGACAAAGGCGCGGCGGAACCGATAATGACTAATTGCGATACCTAGCCACGTAATAAATCCACACATTCCCGACGCATTCAGCAGCCAGTTGTACACGATCCCGTCGCCGAACAGCGAAGCGAAGAAGGCGAGCATCCCGAAGGCAGCCGTAACGATCAACGCATTTTGCGGAATACCGCGTGAGTTGAGGCGAGCGAACATTTTGGGCGCTTTGCCTTCGCGTGCTAATGCGAACAGCACGCGAGTGGACGCGTACATGCCGGAGTTACCAGCGGAGAGTACGGACGACAGAATGACTGCATTCATGACCGCAGCCGCGAACGCCAAACCTGCCTTTTCAAAAATCAGCGTAAACGGACTGACGCTAATATCGGTCAGATCACTACCGAGCAGCGATGGTGTGGTATACGGAATAATCAGACCAATCACCAGAATCGCCAAAATGTAGAAAATCAGAATACGCCAGAACACCTGACGAATTGCGCGTGGCACATGCTGACGTGGATTCTCACTTTCACCCGCAGCCACACCGATCAGCTCGGTGCCTTGGAACGAGAAGCCTGCTGCCATGAACACACCGATAAAGGCAAGCAACCCGCCGTGGAATGGAGCATCGCCAATCGTAAAGTTGCGGAAGCCGACCGCTTCGCCGCCCATAATGCCAAAGATCATCAGCACGCCGACGATCAGGAACACGATTACGACCGCAATCTTGATCATAGCGAACCAGTATTCAGCTTCTCCGTAACCTTTGACAGATAATACATTCAGCAGGAAGATCAGCGCGAGGAACAGTAGACTCCATACAAACGATGAGCTTTCTGGGAACCAGTATTTGATAATAATCGTCGCCGCCGACAATTCCGCAGCGATAGTGACCGCCCAGTTGTACCAGAAGTTCCAGCCCATGGCAAAGCCAAATGCTGGATCAACGAACCGTGCTGCATACGTATTAAATGAACCCGAGTCCGGCATATATGTTGCCATTTCGCCTAGACTGGTCATTAGAAAATACACCATAATGCCGACGCACAGATAGGCGAGCAATGCGCCGCCTGGTCCAGCTCCGGCAACCGCGCCGCCGCTCGCAAGGAACAATCCAGTTCCAATCGAGCCGCCGAGGGCGATCATCGTCATATGTCTGGCACGCAGACCGGCTTTCAGTGTAGTAGGGGTTGGTTTTGTTGCAGGTGAACTCATGTTGCTTGGATACACTCCTTCATCAATATCCAGGGAAAGAAAGCAATAAAAATAGACCGCAGGCGAGCTGCGATCTATATACAGATAGACTCCGCACCATACTTTCCCTTTAAGATAGCTCAACACAATGAAAGGCTAGGTTTTTTCCATTGTGACAGTTCTGTTCCTTTCGGAGACAGCCCCAGCGTCGAATTCTAGAGTGGAATTCGGCACTTCGGCAGCAGGACCTTTTCACCCGGATTCAACGGCGACTCCTGCGCCTCGTTCGGGTGTACTGATTCATGCTGCGACCTCTACCTCATCGGTTCTGCTGATGAGGCATATTATTTAATTAGGTAAAGCATAGCATTCATGTTCGCTATTGCATGCTGGCAAGTAGCTGACACGGATGTGTTACAGTATAGCTTTTCGGCGTGTATTTGGCAATGACTTTTCTGTGAAGCCGTAACCGAGCAGCAGAAGGATAACGCTGCGTGTATTACATGGAGCTGTTTTGCTGACGACTTTTCGCCATTTGCTGCCAGATGGTACCGGCGGCTTCTTCGCCAGACTCGATGCGCTCCAGCGCCATTTTTGCCTGTAAACTCACTTCAAATTCAGGATCGTCTACAGCGACTTCCAGTGCATCGCGTGCTTCCTCGGTACCGACCTCGTACAGGAAGCGTGCGGCACGCCAGCGGACGAGCTTACTGCTGTCCTGTAACGTTTTCAGCATCGCAGGTGTTGCCGCATCGTCACCAATATCGGAGAGCGTATCACCGGCGGTGCGACGAACAGCAGCGGATTTGTCTTCCAATGCGCGGTACAACAGCTCCATCGCGGCTGGTGTTTTCAGATCGCCCAGATACACGACGGCAAGGCGACGCAGCTGCATTTTCTCATCGCCCAGCGCCTTCTCGATCAGCGGCAAGCTGTTCTCATCTGGTTCTAGCACGTCAAAGGCGGCATAACGCACACGCCAGTCGTCACTGTCCATCGCCGTAGCAATCTCGTCAGCCGACAACCCGCGTCGCTGCTCGACAAACTCTTCGGCACTGGCACCGTGAGAGATCGCCTGATCAATAATTTTACGCAAACGCTCCTGTGGAAACGCTGCTTCCAGCTCCTGCTCCACCTCGCGTGCAATATCCGGCAATTCGCCATAACGCACGCCATAATCGGTCAGCTTACGCTCCTTGATCAGCGTAGCACTGGCAACTTCCGTGACTGCCTGCACGAATCGGTCGGCAAGCGAAATCCGTTCTTCCTTCGTACCTGCTTTGACCCGGATCTGCATCGGAATCCCACGGAAAAACTGTACAAACACATTCGCTTCTCCAAAATGCTCACCGGACAGATCCTCCGGTACTTCGAGCTTGTTCTCAATACCATCCTGACCTAGCTTCTCTTGCACTTCATTCAAAATCGCCGACCAATCTGCATTTGCACGACGATCCAGCGCGACAAAGTCAGCGGTGTGGAATACACTTTTTACCCCTTGAATATGCAGCATCTCGCGGATAAAAGATGGGGCGGAGCGTTCATTGTCCACCGTATACGTCTTGCGTACACCATGCGGCAGCTGCTCGTCTATTCGCAGCATCATCGTATTCGGACTCGGTGTTGGTTCTATCGATACAATTTTCATGAAATATATCCCTCCTTGGATAGATGAAATTAACATTGTTCAAATCGCAATTATGCAAATTGCGGATATTGGATCATGATCTTACAGCTAAGGTGCGTGAACAAAATACATATGTGATGACCTGATTGGGTATCAAGATCATCTGCACCACATAACCGTCCATCTATATCGCAAATGATGGATTCGTCACTACTTATTGTACCCCAAATTGCACAGGGCTGGCACAGTTCTACACATGAGAAGTACATGAAGGAGTATTGGCATCCGGTCATTCTAGATTGAGTGTGGATCGGTACGAATAGCAATATTGCCATATTCACATGTAGTCCAGTCTCGTCACCCAAAGATCAATCCCACCAGAAATACCAGATCGTATGATGCTTCAGATAACCAGCATATTCGCCGATGGTTTCAAAGCTCTCCAATACATACGGGCAAAATAGTACATGTTCACGTGCCAGTTCTAAGGCATCTGCATCCGTAAGCGGAAGATGCTGTACTTCCAACACCCATGTGCTTTCATTGACGGCGATGGGAATGGCGCCGTACTGCTCCTGCCATACCCGGAAAATCGCCGCCTGACAAGTTGGTAGCGGACATTCATTATACCCGCCCATCGGGATCATCAGTGGTGCTTCATATTCACGTTCAACCGGCAAAGTCAGCCAGAACGCACCATTCTCCTGTCGCGATTCCGCCCAATCTGCATCCGGTACAGGCAGCATTTGCGTCGTTTCTGTTATCGTCTCGTCCAGCATGGGCAGCGGTTGCTCGGATTGTTGCAATTGCCGATACGCTTCATATAATTGTGCTGCCGACAACTTTTCTAGCGGCTGAAAAGAGGCAGGCAATTCATTGTATTCAAACAGCCATGCCAGTGATCGCCGCAGCCCGTCTGCCAGCGATAGAGAGGCTGCTTGTTCAGCCGATTGCTGCACATAATGAGACAGTGATTCGTGTTCGTCGACAATCTCCTCCATCAATTCCAACAAATTATCACCTGCCAACACTAGCAATCGATGCATTTGTGACGCTTCGGGCTGCGGTGGAGCAGGGTAGACAAGTTCCGATATAATGACAGGCTCGGTCTGATAATCTTCCAATAGATCGCGTATGTTCTGACTCATGAATAAAACTCCTTTCTCATTTGTATGGAAAATAAGAGGAATGAAGGACAATGATCCAAAGACTATGTATTGCGATGAATCTTCTTTTCCGTCATCAAAGGACGATACGTTGTAGATATATGATGAAAATAGTGGAATGGCAGATCAAGCGAAAGCCGACCATTTGTACATAGAGTGTACGAACGTATTAAATAAAAACGGTATACGATGACATAACCTGTACAATAGGCGAGTTCATCATATACCGTTTATTATACTCCACTGTCTGCAACGTTCCAAAGAAGCCCAGCGCTATACATTCTATATTCATCTCTACACGCTACAACATTCGCGAACACTAGAAACCCCCGTCATACAGACTGGGCTTCTCTATAGCTAGCACTTATTCCGTCACGTTATGCTCATTCTCCACCTCGGCAGATTTGCGGTCAATATGCTCCTGCTCACCGAGATAAAAGCGGCGAATCGGATTGATCTGCTCGTCCAGCTCGTATACCAGCGGAATCCCCGTTGGGATGTTCAGCTCAGTGAGCGATTGCTCGTCCATATCCTCCATGTATTTAATCAGCGCACGGAGCGTATTGCCGTGAGCGGAGATCAGAACGCGTTCCTTTTCACGAATGAGTGGGACAATGCGTTGATGCCAGAAGTCTTCTACCCGTCTGACCGTATCCTGCAAACTTTCGCCTAGCGGCAAATCATGCGGATCGATGTTGCGATACCGTTCCTCCGTGCGCGGGCTGCGCTTATCATCCGGCTTGAGCATCGGTGGGCGAACCGTCAAGCTTCGTCGCCATAGCTTCAATTGATCTTCTCCATATGTTTGCGCGGTATCAGATTTGCTCAGTCCTTGCAATGCGCCATAGTGCCGCTCGTTAAGCTTCCATGACTTTTCCTCTGGAATCCAGAGCAAATCTAGTTCCTCCAAAATGAAGTGCATCGTCTCAATCGAACGCTTCAATACCGAGGAAAATGCCATATCAAACCCGTATCCTGCTTCCCGAATCAACCGCCCGGCTTCCCGCGCTTCATGAATGCCACGCTCCGTTAGCGACACATCCGTCCATCCGGTAAATAGATTTTTCTGATTGTACTCACTCTCTCCGTGCCGAACCAGAATCACGCTATACATTGTATGTTACTCCTCTCCATGAGTAGATCAATTGGGTTGTTTGCTGCTGTGAAGTTGAATCGTTGTGCTGATAGGATGAATATTCTCTATGTTCATTTTAACCAGAGCAAGCCGGTTACAATCGGGAAGAGAAGGAGAAAGGATATGTAGATATGTACATTGGATGATGGATACATAGGTTACACATAGGCATAATCACCACAACGATTATCAAACTCCAACCGTACACTCTCGTCTATACTAACCTTATCACAACAGCAGAAAGGAGCAGCACATGAATGAATCGTACTTAACCCATCATCCCGTCCAGCAGATGATCGACAGCATCGAGCAAATGATTGCACAGCAGCATGAATTTTCTCTGCCAGAGCTAGGCAAACAAGTCGGCTATTCTCCTTTCTATTGCTCATTTCTATTCCGTCATCATACGGGGATTAGCATCAAAAAATACATTTTGTTGCGCCGTACCTTTCTAGCAGCATCCCGATTGGCAGAGACGGATGACCGCATTCTCGACATTGCTGTGCAGTACGGCTACTCCTCGCAGGAAGCCTTTTCCAGAGCATTCAAAGATATATTCGGCATCACACCCGCTGCATTCCGCAATCAGCCACAGCCCTTACAACAATACGCCAAACGCAATCTATCTTCACCCGATGCAAGCAAAGGAGCGATATCCATGTACGAGGTCAAAACAGCAGATATTCTTCACCTGCAACATACAGTGGAGCAGTTATATGAGCAGGACATTTTGAACGTGCTCAACGGTCAGATGATGTATCAGGAGTTTCAATCTAACCAGTGGATGGGCGACAGCCAGTATGTACCTTTTAATGAAGCAATGTGTGTGCATGAGGCGACACAGCCTATTTTCAGCCCAAGCTTTCAAGCGATCAGAGCAGCAGGACACGGCAGTAGCTTACCGGACTATGAGCAGATTGTAATCCATCCGCTACAGCCTTTATTTGAACATCTGCATGATTACAAATGTATCGTGCTTTGGTTTGGGGATGATATGTTTTGTCAGCTCAATCTGCTGACGATGCTGGCGTATTTGGAACAGCAGCAGTTTACAGGTACGGTTTACTTCCATACCGTGCAGGAGCAGACATATGATGTACAGCAAACGGAGATGAAGCTTGGATCGTTTTCTTCCTTATATGAGCAAGTCGTTCTACACCACAGAATGCCGGAGCAGAATCTATTGCCAGTGATGTATCAGGGGATACGATTGTATGTACAGTTGCAGCAGTCAGATCATGAATTGCGACGCTATATTCTCGCTCATCCAGAGCAAACAGAGGCGGAGCTAGTGCGTCAGATGCTGAAGCTGTTCACGCATTATGGACTTGGCGATACGCAATACATCGAGATGATTCGAGATGTGCGCGGAGTAGAACGGTAGTGTCATAGTTGTGTAAGAGCAGAGTGAAGTGAAGTGAAGTGAAGCTATACTTATACAGCATGATAGCCTATGACAACATGAATAAAATAAAGAATGACCAAGCATAAGAATAGGACGAAAAGGCTGCTCCGTATCATAACGGAACAGCCTTTTTGATCAACTCAGGTACATATAGCATAGAGCCATTTTTCTTATATATGTCGCACATCTATTTGGATTGAATCAACTACGAGCTACCTATATATATGATCTTGCTTACAGCTTCTACTATCTATCTTATCCTTATACTGCTGCCTGATCACCGCTTGGGGATTGCTGCGGATTGCGCACAATCTTCACTTCGTAAAAACCGATTTTGTTATCCAGAATGTAATCTGGAATATTGCGGTGAGCGTGAGATTCGCGGAACGCATCGCTGCGTGTCCAGCCGTGGAAATGGTCTTTGGATTCCCAGCGGGTGCTGATCACTACCTCGTCGTATTCCTTGTTGCCGTCATTGTATAGTACTTCCAGACCGAGAAAGCCTTCCATGTATTCCACTTTCCCAACTTTGTCAAAACGTTCAACGAGCAGATGGGCACTACCTTTAGTGATTTGCGATGTGTTCGTTACGATGATCATGGGATATTCCTCCTGAATGGTGAGGGATGACCGGTACGATGACCGGATACTTCCCTTCATATTTAATAGTGGCATTCATGCCGTATACCTGTTGAATAAAATCATCCGTCAACAACTCCAGCGGTTGCCCCTGTGCAGCCAGCCGTCCACCCTTAAGGGCGATCATGTGATCACAGTAAGCGGCTGCCTGCTGTAGATCATGCAGCACCATCACAATCGTCAAGCCGGTATCGCGATTGATTCGATGCAGCATGTCCATCACTTCAAATTGATGGGCAATATCGAGAAAGGTGGTCGGCTCGTCCAGCAGTACGATTGGTGTTTGCTGGGCAAGTGCCATAGCAATTCGCGCTCGTTGCTGCTCTCCGCCGGACAGCGTATGGAACATCCGGTCACTGTAGGCGGTGATGCCTGTCCAATCCATCATCTGCTGCACGATAGCATCATCCTCAGCGCTAGGTAGCGTCTGAAAGCGCCGTTTGTGTGGGGCGCGTCCATAGGCGACCAGTTCACGTACGGTGAGCTGGGGGAGAGCTTCTTTGAGCTGCGGCAGCATCGTAATCCGGCGCGACCATTCTCGCAAGCTGTACTGTGACGAAGGCTGTCCAAGTACGTGAACTGCACCGCGATCCGGCTTGAGCAGCCGTACGATGATGCGTAGCAATGTGGATTTGCCCGAACCGTTGGGTCCGACGATGGCAGTCATTTTGCCTGCCGGAATCGATAGTGAAATGGAATCCAGCTGGAAATGACCGCGATTTAGAGCAACATCATGGACATCAACCGCGTAGTGGAGATCGGGACTTGATTCTGAATGGATCGGTGTCTGTAGCAATATGTCCTTAGCTGAAGCGGTAGATGTGTTACGCGCAGATGTCATGACAGCACCGGTCCTTTTCTTTTTAATAGATAAAGGAAGAATGGAGCACCGATGACCGCCAGCAGAATACCGACTGGCAATTCGATCGGATCAAACCACGAACGTGCAATCTGATCTGCTAGCACAACCAGCACACCGCCGCCAATCATAGAGTACGGTAGTAGAAAGCGATAATCCTCGCCGATCAACAATCGGATCATATGCGGTACAACCAGTCCAACAAAGCCGACCAATCCCGCTACGCTGACTGCTGTTCCCGCTAATAGCGCCGCTAGCATGATGAGCATGAATCGTTGCAATTCCACTCGTTGCCCGAGCAATTTTGCCGAATCATCACCGAGCAGCAGCAGATTGGCAGGCTGGATTGCGAACAGACATAGCACCAAACCAATCAGCGCGTAGGGTGCCATAAACTCCAGATGATGCCAGCTGCGTCCGTTCAATCCGCCAGACAGCCACGGTAAGACCGCTTGTACGCGGTCGCTGAATACCACCATAATGCCATTGGTGACTGCGCCCAGTAGTGCATTGACCGCAACACCTGCCAGTACGATTTTGACTGGCGAAGCGCCATGCTCCCACGCCATGAAGTAAATAATGATTGCTGTGATAAATGCACCGATAAAGGCAGTTACTGGCAGCAGATAGCTGAATTGGGGCAAAATCACCATAGTCACCATCGCTGCCAGCCCGCCACCTGCCGAGACGCCGATGATACCGGGATCAGCGAGTGGGTTTTTCATAACGCCTTGTAGTAGTGCACCAGAGGCAGCGAGACAGGCACCCACCAGTATACCGATCAGTACACGCGGCAAGCGCAAATCCATAATGATCGTGCGGTATACGGATTCCTGTTGACCGAATACGACCGCCAGTAGATCGGACAGCGGAATGGAGATCGCGCCATAAGCAATACTGTATAATGACACTACAACTAGTAGTGCTGGCAACAATATGGCGAGCAGTAAACGACGACGCGACCGCCTGCGAATATCGACGTTACTCATCGGATGATGTAGCCGGATAGAGCAGATGGTGCAGCAGATCGAGCGCTTCGGTTACGCGTGTACCAGGATTGGTACCGAACAGATCAGAAGGAAGCACTTCGACGTGATTGTTCTTCACTGCGCTTACACTGCTCCATGCCGGATTATCCTGCATCTCCTTGAGAAAACCGGCTTTCACTTCCTCGCTATTGCCATGCGTCATGATGAATACATAATCTGGATCAGCTTCTACTACCCGCTCAGTATTCAGCTGGGCATATTGCGGATAGTTTTGCAGTCCAGGCAGCTCGGCAGCGATATTATTTCCGCCTGCCAGCTCTAGAATATTACCGCTGAGTGAGTTAGGCAGTGCCGCCATATATGTACCGGGTGCGCCGTAGACGAGTAACACATTGGGCTTTGCTCCATTGGCTTCACTGTTTTGAGCCAGCTTGGCGATATGCTGCTTCAGCTCCGCGTTGAGGCTGGACGCTTGATCTGGTTTGTTCAACAATTGTCCGAACAGAGTAATCTGCCGCTGAATATCGTCAACGGAGTTGGCGGCGCTCAGTATCATTTGCGAACCGATGCCTTCTACGGATGGAATGTCCTTTTCATTCATCGGATGATTGCCAAGTACAACATCCGGTTGCAGCAGTGCGACCTTTTCCAGATCGATCTCGTGGGTGGAGCCAATCGTCTGTACATTCTCCGCTTCCTTGACCGCAGCTCCACTGCTGGAAGTGGGACGTCCGACAACCGTACCGCCTAGAGCATAAATGATATTCACCTCACCATTGCTCAGCGCTACGATACGCTGTGGGGTATGCGGTAAACGAACCGTTCTGCCTGCAAAATCGGTAACCGTCACTGATGCTTCTGTCGCTTCGGCGACTGTCGAGCCTGTTGTAGTCGATGAGCTGCTAGCAGTCGGTTGACTGCATCCGGCAAGTGCACACATCAGCAGGACGGATAAACCGAGATACGAAGCCTTCATAAACATCTATTCCTCCTGCTATTTGTATACAAAATATTATACCGCGTTAATTGATAATCGTTTTCAATTAACTTAATCTAAATGATAATTAATATCATTTGAGTCGTCAACATTAAAATGAATTTTAATTTATTTTTTTTGGGGAATGCTCCTGAAATTCATGTTAGCTTTTGATGCGTATAGATGAATATAAAATAAAAACCCTGCTTTTCATGCCTGATTTTATGAGGGATTAAGGAAATATTGACGTATTGACAAGTATGAAAAATATAGTCTACCATTGGCATTGTGTAATGCACACATCGTTCCTGATCATGAACAGGGAGGAAAAAATTAGCATTTCACATGTCCTGAGAGGGCATTTATTTTTTGAAATCAATTGAGAATGATAATCAATTGATTTCGCCGGTATGACTTATTTCCCATCGAAAGGAGGAACCCTGTCACCAATGAAACGGGTATTCACGTTGTCGGTAGTGTGGATGATCATGACAGTCTTGCTTGTCGTCGGAACCGCACCATCTTCCGCTATAGCAGCTTCATCATCCCGACCGGCTGTAGGTACATATACGCTGGATTACGATATTGTGCGGGCGGAAGATAATTCCGTATCGATGGCAAACGATTATTTTGAGAAGCCTGCCAAATTATATGTGACTGGCAGCAAAATGACGATGCAAATTACGGTGAACCATAGTGCTTGGACAACCCAGTTCAAGGTGAAGTACAAAGGCAAAATCGTAAATAGCACCGTGCTCAAACATAACAAGACCAAAGATACGCGTATCGTCCAATTCCCGATTGCGAGCATCAACAATCCCATGATCTCGCAAATTCACGTTACTGTACCTTCCTACAACTACGACCATGACTACACGATTCGCTTCAAGTTTGATCGAAGCAGCCTGAAAAAAGTAAACTAATCCATCTCAATCGAGGAGAGTGTTGTTATGAATATCGCGATCAACCGTAATCAAAAATGGAGCTTTAAACATACACTGATGTCTATCGTACTGACCGCTTTGCTAGGCATTCTGATCCTGCCATTCGGCGCGAGCCAAGCACACGCAGCATTGGCAAATGGAACGTATTCTGTAGATTACAAAGTACTAGCAGATGGCACGTCCAATACGTCCCGTCTGGATAGCTATGTTGTGAAACCAGCAACCGTAACCGTAGCAAATGGTGTAACCAAAGCCCGTATTACGATCACCAGCAGCAATCTGATCACAGCGTTCAAGGTGGAACAAAACGGTCAACTGGTTGACGCAACTGTCATTAGCACAAACACAGCGAACAACACGCGTGTTGTTGAATTCCCAGTTGCTGATCTGGATGCAACTCTGAACGCTTACGCTGAGATCAAAATCCCAGTTATCAACTACACTGGCAAATACAATGTTGACCTGACATTCGATTCTTCCAGCGCGGAGTAATCACAGGTTATTTACACTACACGCTGTAAGACGGAATGGGGAATGAAGGAACCGTTCATCCAACTACACAAGAAGGAGAATGAATACAATGAATATGACAATGAACCGTATGGATAAAGGAACATGGTTAAAAGCACTGATGATCGCTATGATCGTCGCTCTCGTTGGCGCCTTGATGGCACCATGGTCATCCAAAGCAGATGCAGCGATTGCAGATGGCACGTACCAAATCGACTACACCGTATACGCGAATGGCACCAACAATGCTTCGTATATGGATAGCTCGGAGTATTCCCGTAAACCCGCTACGCTGATCGTATCTGGCGGCAAAGCAACAGTCAAAGTAACACTGAATCATAAAGATTGGATCAAATCCCTCAAAACACAACAAAACGGAACCTATGTTGCCGCTACTTCAACAACAAGCGGTGACACCGTAACATACACGTTCCCAGTTAGTGATCTGTCTGCCAAAGTAAATGCACAAATCCATGTCGTGGTTCCAGCAGAAGTGGCAGGTCAACCATACGACAATACTTACACTGTTCAATATTTGTTTGACGAAGGCAGCATCTAATTTTAAAACTACAGACAAAGTAGACCAACCACTATTGCTTATCTGGGGCCACCCGGCCCCGGATAAGTCTATTTTGTTCACAGGGGGAGCATGACTTTGAAAAGGCGCTTTGCACCATATGTAATAAAATGTATTGTTTTTGTGATGCTGGTTTCTATGATTTCACCAGCGCTGCCTTCCGCATTCGCAGAGGAGACTGGCAGCGGTGATTCCCATTCTAGCAGCGTGAGTGCCGACACCTATGGCGATTCCTCATCCGAAACAGTCAGCAATGACACCTATACTCCAGCGAATACACCGATACACGTCCCTTCGCAGGACCCGCTGAGTGCATTTCAATACTCTACGGCTACGACGGCGACATACGATACGTATGCAGATGGACAGTATACGATTGGCTACAAAGTTGTTCGTACGAATGATACTAGCAGAGAAGTTACTGCATTCCGCGAAAGCTACGGCAATGCCGATCGTCCCGGTCGTATTATTGTAAAAAATGGTCAATATACATTCAGTTTCCGCGGTATCAACGCCAGCAGCTTTACGGATCTGACGGCGACTCAAAATGATCAAACCAGTACAGCAGTCTACACACAGGAAACACAAGCTGCAACCAGTAGCTCTGCTGCCAAAAACTACACGAGAGTCAGCTTTGATGTCTATGATCTGAACAGTCAGATCACATTAAATTACAAATTTAACGATGTGGACGGTTCGGGTTATCTAGTTCTGGATACCTCGACATTGATCAAAGAAGAAACCACAACACCTACTCCAACGCCAACCGATCCTGAGCTGGTTGAGCCGGTAACAGGTACTAAGCAAAGCCTAACCTACACCGTCCTCAAAGACGGCACGAACGAAAAGTCTATGATGGACAGCTACATGCAAAAGCCTGCCACTCTGGTGACAACAGCGGATCATAAGCGCTATATCCAACTGGGCATCAATAGCAGCAGCATGGTAACGGAGCTTCAAACAGATGTGAATGGTGCGTATACCAACGTAGGCATCATTGCAAAAGATACAGCCAACGATACCCGTACGGTGCAATTCCCAGCCGATACATTGACAGAGAGCAATACCAGCATTTCTGCCAAAGTACATGTTGTTATTTCAAGTATGAATTATGACAACTGGTATACCGTACAATTCCAATTCGACAACAGTAGTCTGATCGAAGAAACCGTATCAGATATTCACTATACCGTACTCAAGGATGGTACCCAAGAAACGTCCATTATGGACGGCTATATGCAGAAGCCTGCACAGCTGGTGACCAAAGGGGATCAGCAGTACATTCGCCTGACTGTCGGCAGCAGCAGTATGATTCCTTCCTTGCAAACGAAGCAAAATGGATCGTACACCGAAGTAGAAACCGTATCTCAAGATAGCGGGAACAACACACGTATTGTTCAATTCCCAATCGGTGATGTTACACAAAAATTGGACGCATATACGCATGTGGTCATTCCGGGCATCGGATATGACAACTGGTATTATGTCCAGTTCCAATTCGATAGTGGAGTGCAGACACCTCTATATGATAATGGGGACTATACGCTGAATTATGCCGTGCTGCACGCCACCAAAGATCAAACCTCATCAATGGCGAATTATTTTACAACACCAGCTACATTTACAGCTCAAGATGGCAAGTACTATGTATCCTTTGATGTGAAAAGCAGCAGTGTCGTAACTAGCTTAAAAACGCAAGTTGACGGTAAGTTGATTGAGTCGGAAACGGTCAGTCAAGACGCCGCCAACAATACACGCACCGTTCGCTTCCAAGTAGCGAATTTGGATGATGTGTTGAACGCTCAGGTGCATGTAAAAGCTACACCAACGTATGAAGCAGACTACAATATTCGTCTGGCATTCGACGCGTCTAGTTTGACTGCAAAAGTGATACCACCAACGGAACCAACCCAACCCGAATATACCGATGGAATATACAACATTCCTTTTTCCGTATACAAATTGGACAGCTCCGAAGTTTCGGTGATGGATAGTTATCTAGCAAAACCTGCAACATTGATTGTAGAATCCGGTAAATCCAAAGTGCAGGTCGTATTGAAAAACAGCGCTTGGATTCCATCGTTCCAAACCAAAGTGAACAATCAATATCAGGAAGCAACAGTGATTGCTCAAACAAATGATACAAGAACCATTGAATTTCCCATAGATAGTGTAGCCAAAGGAGCTACGGTATATACGCATGTTGTTATACCAGACTTGCAAATTGGTGGAATGCCCTATGATCACTGGTATACCGTACAGATTGGTTTTACGAAGCCACTGAAGCAGCCGCAGCCTTTCGCTTTAGCGGATGGGAACTATACTGCCGATCTGCATGCTTGGCAATCCAATGAAGATACAAACTCACCGTTGGATAGCGATCTGGATCATACGGTTAACATTAGTGTTAAAGATGGGCTGTATACAGCTTCCTTTACGTTGAACAATAGCGACCAGATCACAAGCTTCCAGATTGGCGAGAATGGAATCTATAGCGACGTTCAAACACTAAATGAAGATACCACTAAAAATCAGCGTACTGTATCGTTCCGTACTTCATCGCTGCAAACGATCACGAATGCAGAGATGAAGCTAAAATCTTCTGCTGATGAGGTGCAGTCGGTACGTTTGTACATGGACCCGAATTCCGTGCAATCCGTCACCACAACACCAGATGGTATGGCGGACGGCAAATACAGTGCGTCTCTAACAGCCTACAAATACGGAACCAAAGAAGTTTCCGTAATGGATGAATATCTTGCCAAACCAGCAACGGTACTCAAGAAATCCGGCAAATACTATGTACAAGTCAAGCTGCAAAAAAGTGATTGGATCAAAACGTTCAAAGTCGGAGGACAAGAGGCGCAAGTGATTGAAGCATCTGGCGACACACGAGTCGTTCAATTCCCAGTAACCGAGCTGCCGCGCAAAGTGAAGATCAATACGCATGTCATTGTACCCGGTCTGCAAGTGGGCGGCGTAGATTACGATCATACGTATGATGTCGATCTGCAAATCGGTTCGCTCATGCCGTATGAATCGCCAACACTATCCGCAGCAACGACAACCGTTCCGCTCGACTTTACCAATCTGGCAGTCGGTACGTACAAACTGCCGTTCAGCATTGTAATGCCGGGTGTGGCTTCTGGTACAGCGTCTCCGCTAGATCGCTTTGTATCAGCGGATAAGCCGGTACAGCTGACTGTAGAACATGGCAGTCGCTATGTCACGATGACATTGAAAAACGGTAACAACATCAAAGCGCTGCGTATTTCCAACAACAATGCCTATACGGATGCCGAAGTAGTTAGCAGCGATGACGTCAAGAATACCAAAACGGTCAAATTCAGCGTATCTGACTATACGAAAAATGTACCGGCACAGCTTGTAACGACTGGTGGCGTTAGTATCGCCAGTACATCGGACAGCAGCGATACGGTATACGATTTTGCCTTCAAATTCGATACCGCGTCCGTAACTGCGGATAGCGCTGTGACGGATACAGCAAGCGGCAAAGGCACCAACAATATTGCGGATGGCGAATACACTGCTACGTACCGCATTTTGAAAAATGGCTCTGATGCAGACTCTGTGCTGACACCTTATCTGGATCGTAACGCCAAATTAACGGCAAAAGACGGTAAGGTGTATGCGACTATCACGATTGCAGATAGTGAAGCAGTACCTGTATTTATGACCGATCACGAAGGTAAATATACAGCGCCGCAGGTGCTGTCCCAATCGCAAGACGGCAACAAGTCCCGCACGGTAACATTCGAAGTTCCTGATCTGGATAGCAAGCTGAGCATCTTCGCTCATGCCAATGTCTCGTCCCGCTATATGAACAACGAGAAGCTGGGTGGTCAACTGCTGTTCGACCGTGCAACGTTGAAATCGTCGGATTCCAACACCGAGACACAACCTGCACCAACTGCGGAAGCGACTCCTGCCCATCCATCCGGTACAACTGGCGCTGTTCCAGCAGAAGAAGCAACGACAGGCGCGAACGGTTCCAGCACCAGCAATGCCGATACAACCGAAACGCCTGCAACACAAGCATCGGCACAGAGATATAGTATCAATGTCAAAGTGTACAAGGACAAGAGCAGTGAATTGTCCGTGATGAACGATTATGTGAATCCAGTCGCCACCTTGGTCGAAGAGAATGGCACAACCTATGCTGAACTGACCCTGAACAACGGCAGCTGGATGCCTGTACTACAAGTCGAGCAGGACGGCGCGCTGAAGGACGTGGAAAAGGTATCCTCGACTGGTACAACCACTGTCGTTCGTTTCAAAGTGGATCAATTGTCCAGCAAAATCAATGCCTACACGCATGTGATCGTACCGGGTCTGATCATCGGCGGCGTGCCGTATGATCACTGGTATACCATACAAATTAAATTTGACGAAGCTAGCAAAAAACTACGGAACTAACAACACCATATTCAGACAGGCACCAATCGTCTGTACGCTTGCAAGTCTTGGCATTGCTTTGTGCCAGGGCTTGCAGGCATTTTGGAAACTATTTTTGAAAAAGATTTTTGAGAAAGATTTTGGGGAGATTCTGAGATGTTTGAGATAAGGAGGGAACAACGTGTCTATACATTCATCCCGTCGCGCCGCAATCGATACGCGTACAGCAGCAACCGCAACAGTGGTATCCACACGCAAGCCAATATATCGTGGATTGTCACTGTTGGTTTTGCTGTTTCTAATCTTGTCTGGCTGCTCGTCTGCATCCGGGACAACAGCCACGAGTGCTGCTGCGGACAATACAAGCACAACTAGCAATAGTCAGGCGCGTATCGTTGCTACTACAGTGGCGATTACTGAAATTGCTAACGCGCTTGATCTTGATCTGGTAGGCAAACCGACCAGCAGTAAGACGCTTCCAGAGCGTTACAAGGATATACCAGATGTAGGCAACCCCATGAGCCCCGATATGGAAAAGGTAATGTCACTGAGTCCGACCGATATTTTATCCGTAACGACGCTCCAATACGATCTGGAACCGAAATTCAAAGGGCTGAACATCAACGCCGAGTTTTTGAATTTTGAAAGTCTGAGCAATATGGAAGCTGAAATCACCAAGCTAGGCGCACGCTTTGACCGGGTAGAGCAGGCACAAGAGGTGAATAGTAAGCTGCAAAGCAAAGTGGCTGAGATCAAGCAGAAGGTGGCAGGCAAGCCGTCACCAAAGGTACTGATTTTGCTTGGTGTACCGGGCAGTTATCTGGTAGCGACTGAGAATTCGTATATCGGCGATCTAGTAAAGATTGCGGGCGGTACGAATATTGTGCAGGGCGAGGATGTGGAGTATCTAGCATCCAATACCGAATATTTGCAGCAATCCAACCCGGATATTATCCTACGCGCTGCGCATGGCATGCCAGAGGAAGTAGTGAAGATGTTTGATGAAGAATTCAAAACGAATGACATCTGGAAGCACTTTAATGCTGTACAAAACGGTCGTGTTTACGATTTGCCAGAACCGTTATTTGGCACTACTGCCAGCCTGTCCGCCAACGACGCGCTGGATGAACTGGTTCAAATGATGTACCCGGACTCGAAATAATACCAATCTATGTAAGAATAGGAGAGAATCATGTTGCCGACTATGCAAACGCCCTCCGTGGCAGCGGGGCGTACGGACAGACAAAGTGATGATACACATTTTATCTACCGTCGTCAGGAGAAAAAGAGGCTATGGAGCTTTATTGGAATTGTAGTGCTGCTAATTGCCGTGGTACTGTATTCGGCGATGACCGGCAGTTTGCGTGTTGGTGCGCTGCAACTGGTACAGGGATTGTGGACTGGCGATGATGCACAGGTGAATGTGGTGCGCGATTTGCGGCTGCCGCGTATTATTATTGCGGTCATGGCAGGGGCGGCATTGGCGGTTGCTGGGGTGCTGTTTCAGGCGGTGATGAAGAATCCGCTCGCAGACTCTGGCGTGATCGGTATCTCGTCTGGGGCAGCGCTCGTATCGTTGATTGCGGTGACAGTTTTCCCAGCGCTATATTTCTGGATGCCGGTCTTTTCCTTTCTGGGCGGTGCGCTGGCGTGTCTGATGGTATATATGTTCTCTTGGCGCTCCGGGCTGCATCCGGTTCGGCTGATTCTGATCGGAGTTGCGGTGAATGCAATCTTTTCCGGGCTGGGGCAGTCGTTTAATTATCGGGGGAGTTATGCAGTGACCAGTATTAATCAGGTAACCACATCCACGCTATCGATGAAAAAGTGGGTCGATGTCGATGTGATGCTCTGGTACGGCGGCATCGGTCTGGTGCTGGCGCTGCTGGTGGCAACATGGTGCAATTATTTGTCGTTACAGGAAAAGACGGCTCGCAATCTAGGATTAAATGTTACGCTGGCACGGGTGCTGATCTCGGTGGTGGCGGTCATTTTGGCATCGACGGCGACAGCGATTGCAGGTGTGATTGTATTTATCGGACTGCTTATTCCGCATATTGGCAGACAACTGGTCGGTTCAGATCATAAATGGTTGATTCCATTTAGTGCGCTGGCGGGCGGCTTGTTGCTGCTGCTTGCCGATACGCTTGGTCGAACCGTGCTGGCACCGCAAGAGATTCCCGCGTCAATCATTATGGCAGTGATCGGTGGACCGTTCTTGATTTTCCTAATTCGGAGGAGTGATGTCATCTATGGACGTTAATCAGATTACTTTTTCATATGATGGCAAAATCGACCGACTGCATGGTGTACAGGTAACGATTGAACAAGGCAAAATCACGACCATTATCGGTCCAAACGGCTGCGGTAAATCTACATTATTGAGCGTTATGTCCAACAACGGCAAACCGCGACAGGGCGAGGTCATACTGGATGGTAAAGCTATCGCTCGCTATCGTCCGCTTGAGCTGGCAAAGCAGCTAGCAGTCGTGCATCAGCAGAACGAAGCGCCGGATGATCTGACAGTAGAAAGGCTGGTCAGCTTCGGACGGATGCCGTACAAGAGAATGTTTGCCAGTAACAAGGCAGAGGATGAAGAGGCGGTCGAGTGGGCGATTGCCTGCACCAATCTGGAGCAGCGCCGCTTCCGTACGCTGGATCAATTGTCAGGTGGCGAACGGCAACGCGTCTGGATTGCGATGGCGCTTGCACAGCGGACACCGATTCTATTTCTCGATGAGCCGACGACGTATCTGGATCTGTTTTACCAATTGGAAATTATGGAGCTGATTCATCGGCTCAATCGGGAATATGGCTTAACCATTGTGATGGTATTGCATGATATTAATCAGGCGCTACGCTATAGCGATGTGATTATCGCCATGAAGGATGGACGAATACTATCATCTGGGCATCCGCATGATATGTTGACGGCTGATCTCATACAGGAAGTGTACGATGTGCAGGTGCTAGTGCGCCGCGATGAAGAGGCTGGTGTCTATATCGTGCCAATGCAGGCAGTGTTGCGGCCTGTCTGAAAGCGGGTAATATACCAATAAAGACAGCCAGCCCAGTTGAAAGCCTGCTGCCAACGATGCCAGGGTACTGTGGATGACGCAGCCCTGGCATTTGCTTTGGATTCGGGCATCTTATACTTCGTATGCGGGAGGACAGCATCTGTATGCCAAAAACTCGTTATCATAACATCGACAACGTCAGTATCGACAAGACGCTCAAGCAATTTCGTCAGTGGCGGGAGGATCGGCGCAAAAAGGCGACTCGTGACCGCTCTTACCTCGTGCCCAATCATCAGCCGGAAATGGATTATCTGCATGCCAATCGCGACGATGCTTCCATTACATGGATCGGGCACTCGACCTTTTTTATCCAATACGAGGGACTGAATATCGTGACAGATCCGGTATGGGCGCAACGTCTTGCTTTTCAAAAGCGTATTGGTCAGCCGGGGATTCCGATTGAGGATATTCCCCCAATCGACATCATCCTAATCTCGCATTCTCATTACGATCATATGCATATCAATTCCATCCGCAAGCTGTATCGCAGTTCGACTACCATCTTGGTGCCACAAGGCTTAAAATCCAAAATGGTACGCAAAGGTTTTCATCGTTGCCATGAAATGAAGTGGTGGGAAACGTTCCGAATGGGCGATGCCAATATTACCTTTGTCCCGACCCAGCATTGGAGTCGGCGGACACTGCTGGATACCAATACATCCCACTGGGGAGGCTATGTATTGGAACCTGTACAGCATCCGGTGATGCCAGATGAACCGCATAATGTGTGGAATACCGAGCAGGACCCTACCCATCCACGTCCCAAAATCCCAGAGGTCGGCAAGAGCGAAGAGATGGGATATATCCATCGCCCAGTGCCGCCAACCGTATATTTTGCAGGAGATAGCGGATACTTTCCCGGCTTTATCGATATTGGGCGACGACATCGCATTGACGTCGCATTGCTACCTATCGGTGCTTACGATCCTGAATGGTTCAGCAGCTCTCAGCATACAACCCCCGAAGAAGCACTGCGCGCCTTCTGCGACGTATGCGCCGAGATCATGGTGCCCATGCATTACGGAACATTCAAGCTCGCCGACGACACCGCGCGCGAAGCACTTGATCGTTTAGAAGCCGAACGAGACCGCCTAAATATCCAACAAGACCGCATTCGCGTCCTTGGCTACGGCGAGACCCTAATCGTACACGGTCTACTAGATGAAGAAGCCGAACAACGCGCCGACGCCTGCCGCGCCGATGCGTTATAACAGCCCATAACCCATATAACTCACTCATCCCACGATACCATCCCATACAATCACCACAAGTCGTGAAAAAGCCTCCTCTTCTCAATACGAAGAAGAGGCTTTTTTTCATGACTTGCACTACTACAACACCATACCCTTCAGAAAAAAAGAAAGCGCAGTACCACCTCAATCCTAAAGCACTACCAACGCAACAAGTAGCTCCAAAAGAGACATCCAATACTCAACTCTCCACCATACAAAACACAACAAACAGATATATCTACATCCACATATATCTACATATTATATAGAAGCAAATATTTGCTCCTATATAAAAAAGCTTGACCCTCAAGCATAACCGACCCACCATTGTTTGAGTTGAGTTGAGTTGAGTTGAGTTGAGTTGAGTTGAGTTGAGTTGAGTTGAGTTGAAAGCCCAATGTATGAGATTTGACGTCCGATTTTCAAGGTTTGGCGTTCAAGGTTCGAGGTTCGAGGTTCAGATGCCCCTAACCCCACCAAGCGAAGGGAAGGGAATTTGACCAAAGGACGACCTTGGAGCACAGGAATCTACCTTCCCACCCATTCCGTAGATTCCTGTGCTCCACCGGAGGACGTGGTCAAATCCTTTCCCGCAGCGATTGCTGCACCACCAAGCACTCATCAAAACCCCAGCCCCCCAAAAACCAACTTTCAAAATTTTAATCATCAAAACATTCACTCCACGCCTACGATTCCCCCAACTTGTATGGTATACTAATCCCAACAGTCGTTTTGTGAAAACGAATACTGTCTTTTTCCTATGAAATCAGACATTTTCACCAAAACAACATTTTATAAACGATAAGGATGGGTTGTATACATGATAAGTACTTCAGGTGTCACGCTGCGTTATGGTAAGCGCGCCCTTTTTGAAGATGTAAATATTAAGTTCACACCAGGTAACTGCTACGGTCTGATCGGTGCTAACGGCGCTGGTAAATCGACCTTTTTGAAAATTTTGTCCGGCGAAGTAGAGCAAAATGAAGGTGAAGTGCATATCACACCGGGCGAGCGGATGGCGATTCTGAAACAGAACCAATCCGAATACGATGAGTTCCAAGTGCTGGAGACCGTCATCATGGGTCACAAGCGTCTGTACGATATTATGAAAGAAAAAGACGCGCTGTATGCGAAAGAAAACTTCAGCGATGAAGACGGTATGCGTGCCGGCGAACTGGAAGCAGAATTTGCCGAAATGAACGGTTGGGAAGCGGAAGCCGAAGCGGCTGAGATGCTGAACGGTCTGGGCATCGACAACGAAATGCAATACAAAATGATGAAGGAATTGAACGGCAACGAGAAAGTACGCGTCCTGCTGGCACAAGCATTGTTTGGTCATCCAAACATCCTGCTGCTGGATGAGCCTACCAACCACTTGGACATCGAATCCATTCACTGGCTGGAAAACTTCCTCGCATCGTATGACGGCACTGTTATCGTAGTCAGTCACGACCGTCACTTCCTGAACACTGTATGTACGCATATCGCGGACATCGACTTTGGTAAAATCCAGATGTATGTGGGTAACTATGACTTCTGGTATGAGTCCAGCCAATTGGCTCTGCAACTGAGCCGTGAGCAAAACAAGAAAAAAGAAGACAAGGTGAAGGAACTGCAAGCGTTTATTCAACGCTTTAGTGCCAACAAATCCAAGTCCAAACAAGCAACGTCCCGTAAGAAAATGCTGGACAAAATTACGCTGGATGACATTCGTCCATCTAACCGTAAATATCCGTTCATCAATTTCAAAGGCGAGCGTGAAGCTGGTAAACAATTGCTGCTGATCGACGGTCTGACCAAAACGATCGATGGTGAAAAAGTCATCGACAACCTGACCCTGACCGTGAACAAAGGCGACAAAATCGCTCTGGTCGGTCCAAACGGCAACGTGAAAACAGCGCTTTTCCAAATCCTGATGGGCGAAGTAGAGCCGGATGCAGGAACATACCAATGGGGTGTAACAACATCACAAGCGTATTTCCCGAATGATAACTCTGCTTACTTTGATGGTGTGGACGTGACGCTGGTTGACTGGCTGCGCGAATACTCCAAAGACCCGGATGAATCGTTCCTGCGCGGATTCCTCGGTCGCATGCTGTTCTCCGGCGACGAAGCTTTGAAAAAAGCAAGCGTACTGTCCGGGGGCGAGAAAGTTCGCTGCATGCTGTCCCGTATGATGTTGATGGGCGGTAACGTATTGCTGCTGGACGAGCCGACGAACCACTTGGATCTCGAATCGATTACAGCGCTGAACAACGGTCTGATCGACTTTGATGGTACGATTCTGCTCACATCTCATGACCATCAGTTCGTACAAACAATCGCTAACCGCATCATCGAAATTACACCAAACGGCGTGATCGACCGTATGATGAGCTATGATGAATATCTGGAAAGCAAAGAAATTCAAGAAATGCGCAACAAAATGTATCCGGTACAAGTATAATCACCGGATCATTGTATCTTTGAGTATATTCAAGCCTGTGGATCAACGGATACTTCTATCCGCCGATCCGCAGGCTTTTTTGTCATTCTAAGCAAAAGGAACAGGGTACAGTAGATACAGATAAAGATACAGGTATAGAGACAGATGTAGATATAGATGTAGACATCCAAACGTACCTGTCTATTCCTCTACATATTTACTATATTGAACAAACTGCATATATTGCAGGCAGGCAAAACTGTTGACTTACCCTTACAACGTTTCATCAGGCATACATGATTTGCCCGGCACTACAACATTTGTCACAGGCTAAAAGGTTTGCCCACCCCTACAACGTTTCTCTAGACCCACAACAAAATCGTTTGTTAAGATGAACAGACGAAAGCGGAAGTCAGCCATTTGGCAGACTCCAATAGTGGGAGGATTCAGAACCAATGGTTGATGTGTATCAAAACCTGAAAGAAGGCGAACGTGGAGCATGGCTCAGTATTGTATCGTATCTGGTGCTATCCTCGTTTAAATTGATTCTTGGTTATTTGTTCCTGTCGAGCGCATTGCGCGCGGACGGAATGAATAATTTGACCGATATTGTAGCATCGATTGCTGTATTGATCGGATTGCGTATCGCGCGTAAACCGCCAGATTCGGATCATGCGTACGGGCATTTTCGTGCAGAGACGGTGGCGGCACTGATTGCGTCCCTCATTATGGCAATGGTCGGTATTCAAGTGTTGATCGACGCGGTAGGTTCACTATTCGGCGGTAGAGAACAAGCGCCGGAGCCGTGGCTGGCAGCAGTAGCGCTAGTTTGTGCAGCTGTCATGTACGGCGTATACCGTTACAATATGGCATTGGCGAAGCGGACGAACAGTCAGGCATTGATGGCAGCAGCCAAGGACAATTTGTCAGATGCAATGGTTAGTATTGGCGCAGCCGTTGGCATTATCGGTTCACAATTTGGCATGCCGTGGCTGGATGTGGTAGCAGCGCTGGTAGTCGGCTTGCTAATCTGCAAAACGGCATGGGATATTTTGCAGGAATCGATGCACCGACTGACCGATGGTTTTGATGAAAAGGAATTGCCAGAGCTGCGCGAAACGATTGCTTCGATTGAAGGGGTAGAACATATCAAGGACATCAAAGCACGCGTGAACGGCAGTCAGGTGCTAGTCGATGTAGTGATCGAAGTGGCACCAGAAATGTCCGTAAGCGATAGTCATGAGATTACAGATCGGGTTGAAGCGAAGATGGCGAACGTGCATAATATTCATTATGTACATGTGCACGTGGAGCCGAAGGATACCTGATTGGGGATACCGGCTCCTTTTGGCGAAAAGGAGGCCGTACGTTGAACCCGTCATCGCAACTTGATTCATCACCATCTCAGCAGCAATCTTCCGATTCTTCCCGTAAACAACGGAACCGACGGCGCTGGCTGATCGTACTGCTGGTGCTGATTCTGATATTCGGCGGCAGCGTTGCGCTGTTGTCATGGATGATTGCCCCGCAGCGTCAGCCAGGCTTGGCATATACCGGTCTGGATATGAAGGCGAAGATTATCGAGATGGTCAAGCAAAAGAAACCGGAGATTACCTTATCACCAGCGGAATTTAATGATTTGGCACGCGAGGAACTAATGGAGCGTGCTGCACGTTTTCCGGCAGGCATTACGATAACAGGTGCGGATTTTAGCTGGAAAGGCAATGTCGTACAGGCGGATGTACGAGGTAGTCTATGGGGGATACCATTTGGGGCATTGCTGGATTTTGATGCGGAGCGTCAGGGCAATGCGCTAGTATTGACACATACCCATACCACCGTCAAGCACGGTGCATTCAATTGGCCGCATTTGCAGCCGATTTCCATTTCATTAAACAAATATGTACCGGCGATTGTGGAAGTGAGCGACCTACAATTTGGTGATCAGCAACTCACGGTAACATTTAAACTGGATTTATTCACATTGCCTCGTTTATTATGGAGATAGCAGACAGACAGCAAGCGAAAAAAGCAACATGATCCTGTAAAGGAATCATCCTGCTTTTTTCGCTTTTTGTCGTGTATGAAAGTATCACGCTGCTATTGTCTTCCGATGAATGGAAGATGCACCGTTATCATCTAATAGGTTCGACGACGTCCGGTAAACAGGCTGACCACGAACAGGATCAGGAACAAGAAGAACAAGACTTTGGCAATAGTCGCTGCTGCTTCCACGATACCGAAGAAACCGAAGATGCCAGCTACGATGGCAACAATCAGAAAAATGATAGACCATTTCAACATGAGTTTCACCTTCTTTCGCAGTGGAATTGCCTGTATGTAGGCGCTTATCCATAAGCCAACGGGAATCAATCATGAACATATCTGATATGCAAATATGTTCATTTTGTCCTTGTTCCGTCAGCGGATCGTAATGTCACTTAACCTTGAATTTTCAGCTTGAAACAAGCAAGCAAAAACGTCGTCCATCCCGTCGTTTTTTGTTTCGGTGCCTGATCTGGCGGGTAGTGTATGAGTAACATAAAGGTGCATCACGAAATACATCGAAGACAGAAAATTTCTATCGTTGAAGGAGAGGACAGACATTATGATCATTAGTATCAGTGTCGCGATTATCGCGATCGCATTCGCAGTACTTGTAGTATTCTTGGTTAAACTTCTATTGGCAGCCAAAGATTCGCTGGATAACGTGTCCGCCACATTGAAGGATGTCCAGAAAACGGTGGAAGAACTCACCTATGAAGTGAAACAAACCGTCCGCAACGTCAACGATATTACGGCGAACGTTGAGCACAAGCTGAAACAGGTTGATCCGGTTGTCGATTCCGTCAACAATCTGGGTATTGTACTCAGCGAAGTAACAGAAACCGTCAAGGATCTGACGCTCAAAACAAAAGAAGTATCCGCAGGCTTTTTTGAAAAAGTGAAATTCGCTACTGGTGATACACACGAGCATGCAAGCAACGCACATGGCGTAGTAAAAGCGTCCACACCGGAAGATCGCACGCTGCAATCGTATGCTGCTACGTATGGTAAATCTGGCGCATGGGTAAACACTGTCGATATTATCGCCAACGTATGGCAACGTCTGCGCAAAGCGCAATCTCGTTAAGTCACACGGATTGTCTCTATTATTAATTGATTGAAACCTTCATGTTGTATTTAACCGGCAGAGCGAACCTTCTTTAGATGACTACGCTTTGCCGGTTGAATTATAGATGCAACAGACCTGTAACCCCGAATAGACAAACTGGTAACCAAGCAAGCGTTTGTATCGTTTATGATGTAGATAGAACGCTTCACAGAAGCAAGCCGAAGAAAGGGTGAGACGATGATTACTCTCATGATGCTACTCGCTGGAATATTGTCCCCTGACGCCGGTTATGATCAAGTATCTGCTGCTTCCGTACAGCCGGTTGCGACTGTACAGACCGCTCAATATGCTTCATCCACACCGGACGACACCGGTATTACGACTGCACAGGCTTCTATGCCAACTGTATCGAATGCCGTATATGAGGAGGACCACAACTATACGTACAGTACACTGAATGGTGTATCACTGGAAGATACTAAGGCGGATGTGATCCGTAAGCTTGGTAAGCCAGCTCACATTGCAGAGGACGTAAGCGGCTATACCGAATACCGCTACGATCATGTGACTGTAGGTATGCGCGATGGTCTGATCTATTATATTAGTGTGCCGGTACAAGCAGGTTCCATTGAACTGGATGGACAGCGTATTGCGCTGAACAAACAAGATATTACACATGCACTTGGAGAGCCGCAGTTTACCGCTGAGGATGGCCAAGGCTATAACAATGAATTTTATGCCTTTAAGGTATTTACCGATCCGAATACCGGAGACATTGTAAGTGCAGACATTTTTGATACATTATCTCAATAACGGGCTGCTATACCTGTTGTTTGCTGAAGAATAAGATAATTGTACAAATTTCGACGAAATATGTGTTTCGGATGATTGGAATCGGGTTAATATACTGAATGACCATTTTAAGTAACTTAAAAAGGGCTGGTGAACGAAGATTATGTCATCTACGAACGCAAAACCTTATGCAAAAGTTGTGGAAAATGGATTGCAAGCAGTAGAAGTAGTAAAAGAACTGCGCAGCACAGGCTACGGATTTGAAGAAGTCTATGTATTGGCTCATCAAAAGGACCGTACCGAAAAAATCGCTGAAACCGCCGATGCACAAGAAATTGGCATCAAGGAAGAAGGCGCATTTGATTCTCTCGCGAATCTGTTCCGCTCCCGTGGGGACGAACTTCGCTCCAAAATGACTTCCTTAGGCTTTACCAAGGAAGAAGCTGATTTCTACGAAGAAGAGCTCGACAAAAATAAAGTATTGGTTATCGCTCAGCATAAAGCCTGATGCATAACATGCCCGTTTTGCGGAAAGAGGTTGTATCAAACGCATATACCCATCGTCCCCGCAAGGGCCCAGAATGGTAGGGAATACACCTTCAACACCACCTGCTCGGTGGTGTTGAAGGTTTTTTGACGAGTTTTTGATACAGCTCCTTTTATCGCAAATTTTCGTGTATCCTAAAATAAAATCAATAATTCGACTGCGCGACATCCGTGTTGATGATAGGAATGAGGAGAAGATATGAATATATTAATCGTTGATGATAATCCGACGAATTTGATCATTATTCGAGAAATTCTGAAAAGAGAACAGTATACCAATCTGGTTACCGCTACGTCTGCCAGAGAGATGTTTGAAGCTCTCGGTCATGAGGAATCGGATGCTATTTTGCGTGCGAAAGCCAACACATTTGATCTGATCTTGCTTGATATGATGATGCCGGAGATGGATGGTATTCAGGCATGCCGGATTTTGCAGCAGCATGAAGTACTGCGCGATATTCCAGTCATTATGGTTACTGCGGTTGGCGATTCCAAAAAACTCGCGGAAGCACTGGATGCCGGTGCCGCCGATTATGTAACCAAGCCAATTAACAAAGTGGAGCTGATGGCGCGTATCCGTCTTGCGCTGCGTCTCAAGCATGAAAAAGACTGGCATAAAGAGCGCGACCAGCATATTCAGGATGAGCTGAAGCTAGCGAGTCTCGTACAGCATGCCGTACTTAGCACGCCGATTCAGGATGAACAATTTCAGATTGAAGCGCGGTACAAGCCTTCCTTTGAGCTGGCAGGGGATCTGTACGCTTGGTATCCGCTCGGTGAAGGTCGATATGGTATCATTTTGCTGGATATGATGGGGCATGGAATTTCTTCATCTCTGTTCTGTATGTTTATCGCTTCTGTACTCAAGGATACGGTCACTACATATGTGGAACCTGAAAAAGTTATTCAGGAGCTGAATCGTCGTTTTAATCAGCTGCATATTGAGAATCAATTGGTACAATATTATTTCACAGCGATCTATCTGGTGGTCGATACGAAATACAAACGGATTGATTATGTGAATGCTGGTCATCCGCCAGGCTTATTTTTTGCTGATAATGGCGATGTGACTCGATTGACAACGACCACATTCCCAGTAGGACTGTTTGATCGCATTGATGCAGAATCGAATAGCTTCCATTACGAAGGCGACGCTCATCTGGTGCTGTATACCGATGGTTTGCTGGAAGCAGTGGAAGGCGATCAGGAGACACAGCTGGAGTTTTTGATTAACGAATTGAAAAAAGGACATCATCTGGAAAATACAGCTGTAGAACAGGTGTTTTTCGACGACATCATACCTGCTGATCGAGACGACGACAAATGTCTGGTCTGGATTTCGCTACAGGAAGGGACGGACAGTGAATGAAACTAAGAACGAAGCTCGTTCTGGGGTTCAGTGCCATTATTATTATCTTAATGGCGCTGGGCTTTATTACGTATGATCGTATGAATTACATGAATGAACAGCTTGATAAGGTATATCAGGATCGTTATTTGAAAGTGCGCTATTCCACGGATGTACGTTCAGAGATGAACGTGATTGCACGCGAGATTGCCAACGTGCTGCTCAGTGCAACCTCACAGCCTACGCAGAGTCGTAGCATTATTGAAGAAAATATCGCAGACGGCAACAACAATCTCAAGCTGCTCAGCAGTGGCGCTGATACACCGGAAGAACGACAGCTGACTGCTACTGTTTCGTCCAATTGGCAGGCATATATTGAATATGCTCGCAAAGTGACCGATCTGCTGGAGCAGGATCAGATTGCCGCCGCTAACAATTATCGTACAACAAGTGGATTGCCTGCTCAGATCGGTCTGAACGACAGTCTGACCGTGCTATCCAACTATCAGGATACAACGATTGATCAGGAGATTCAGGCAGCCAACCTCGCCTATCAGAATTCGATTCGCATCACGACGTATGTGATGGCATTTGGTATTTTGCTAAGTCTGTTGGTTATGCTGTGGATCGTACCGAGCATTAGCCGTGGACTGGGAACGGTATCGACGATGATCAAGGGCTTTTCCGAAGAACGTTTTGGCGCTATTCGCCGCATCCGAGTTAAGTCCAAAGACGAGATCGGTGATGTGGCACGTGTATTTCAGAATATGGCTAACGATTTGCAGGAGAAGCGCAAGCTAGAGGAGCAATATCAGCAGGCGCAGGACGATCAATCGTGGCTGGATTCCAACACCGCTCGCATTACTGAATTGCTGCGGGGTGTCATTACACTTCAGCAGAGTGCGCAAACATTCCTTAATGAATTTGCGCCGCGTCTAGGTGCTCATTTTGGTAATCTCTATTTGCGTAGCCATGAAGCGCCCGACAAAATTATGCTGCTGTCCTCGTATGCGGCAGAGGGCGTATTGCCATCGCAAAAGGAATTACGCATTGGGGAAGGGCTGGCAGGGCAATGTGCTGCCGATATGAAGCCGATTGTACTGGACAATGTACCGGCGAATTATTTCCCAGTCAATTCTTCATTGGGTGCGAGTCAGCCGACTAGCATTATGATTTATCCGATTGTATTCGAGGATGAGCTGCTTGGCGTAATTGAGCTAGCATCGCTGCAAGGCTTCAATTCCTTGCAACGTCAGCTGCTGCAAATGCTGCTGCAAGACCTCGGTGTAATCATCAACAATATCAACCGTCGTCTGCATGTAGAGCAGCTGTTGCGTGAATCGCAGGCGCTGACCGAAGAACTGCAAAGCCAATCTGAGGAATTGCAGATGCAGCAAGAAGAACTGCGTCGTTCCAACGAGCGTTTGGAAGAGCAGACCGAGGAACTTAAGCGCTCCGAAGATCTGCTGCAACGTCAGCAACAGGATCTGGAGCATTTTAACAACGAACTGATCGCCAAGACACGCGAGCTGCAAGAGCAGGTACAGCATGTGGAGGAGCAAAACGAAGAGATCGAGCAGAGCAAGCATCAGTTGGAGCAACAAGCGATGCAACTTGCTGTAACAAGCAAATACAAATCCGAATTCCTAGCGAATATGTCGCATGAATTGCGTACACCGCTGAACAGTCTGCTTATTCTGTCGCAGCTGCTGACCGAGAACAAGGACGGCAATCTAACCAACAAGCAGATGGAATATGCTAGTACCATTTATATGTCCGGCGCCGATCTACTCAAGATGATCGACGAGATTCTGGATCTATCCAAAGTCGATGCTGGCAAAATGGAAATGAACCGCGAGACGATGCCAGTAAAAGTACTGGAATCGTTTGTAAATATGAACTTTGCGCCAGTAGCTGCTAAGAAAAATATTGATTTGCATATCAATGTTGGCGAAGGCGTACCAGAGTATCTCATTACGGACGAGCATCGGGTGAAGCAAGTGCTGCGCAATTTATTGTCCAATGCGTTCAAGTTTACTGAAAAAGGCTTTATTGAAGTGAATATCAGCGAATCGGATGGTAAGGAGTTGCCGGTATATCTGCGTAAGCAGGATGAGTATATTGCGGTTCGCGTGACGGATAGTGGAATCGGCATTCCACAGGATAAGCTGGATCTGATCTTTGAAGCATTCCAGCAGGTTGATGGCACTACCAGTCGTAAGTATGGTGGTACCGGACTTGGTCTGTCGATCAGCCGTGAGCTGGCACGTCTATTGGGCGGCGGCATTACCGTCAGCTCCGAGCACGGTAAAGGCAGTTCCTTTACCCTGTATCTGCCGAAGACGCTGCCGACAGCAGATGATCAGCCAGCGAACACATCTGGTACTTCAGTGGATCATGTGAGCGCATCGTATCTGCCGTCTGACTTTATGAGTCAGCAATTGCAAAATGGCAATACTGCTGCACGCAATCGCGAACTGGAGCAAGAAGAAAACAAAGTGATCGCAGCAACGGTTGCCGATGACCGCGATCATTTGAATAAAAGCGATAAGGTATTGCTGATCATTGAAGATGATCCGAACTTTGCCCGTATTCTGGTTGATATGGCACGCGGGCGCGGCTTCAAAGCTCTTGTGGCAATGCAAGGCGATACTGGGTTGCATATGGCGAAGACCTATGGACCAGATGCGATCATTCTCGATATTCAATTACCAGTAATGGATGGCTGGTCGATTTTGAGTGAGCTGAAGAGTAATGCGCAAACCCGTCATATTCCGGTGCATGTAATCTCTGTTATGGATGATGTGAAGCAGGGTCTAATGATGGGAGCAATCGCTTATTTGAAAAAACCAACCAGCAAGGACGCGCTAGAAAAAGCGTTCAATCATTTGCAAAGTTATACTCAGCTTGGTCTGAAGCAGCTATTGATCGTAGAGGACGACGAGATTCAGCGTAAATCCATTATTGAGCTGATTGGGCATGACGATGTAGAGATTACTGCTGTATCGACGGGTAGCGAAGCACTCGAAGAGCTGCACAGCAAGCGTTACGACTGTATGGTTCTCGATCTGATGCTGACCGATATGACTGGATTCGAGCTGCTGGATCGCATTCGTGATAACCAACAATTGCGCGATCTGCCGATCATTATTTATACCGGTAAAGAGCTGGATACAAAAGAAGAAACCCAGCTGCGCAAATATGCCGAGTCGATTATCGTTAAAGACGTGAAATCACCGGAACGCCTTCTGGATGAGACCACCTTGTTCTTGCATCGGGTAGAAGCCGATTTGCCGGAAGACAAACGCCGAATTCTGCAAAAGCTGCATAACAAGGAAACGCTGTTTGAAGGCAAGCGCATCCTGCTCGTGGATGATGATGTGCGCAACGTATTTGCTCTGTCCAGCGTGCTAGAAGGTTACCGGATGGATGTGACCTTTGCTGAGAACGGACGCGAAGCGGTGGAGATGGTGCAGCAGCAGGAATTTGATCTGGTGCTGATGGATATGATGATGCCGGAGATGGATGGATACGAGGCAATGCGCCTCATTCGCCAGATGCCAGAGCATGATAAACTGCCGATTATTGCACTCACCGCCAAAGCGATGAAGGATGATCGTTCCAAGTGTATTGAAGCTGGTGCATCCGATTATGTCAAAAAACCAGTTCAAACCGACCAACTTTTGTCACTTATGCGTGTTTGGTTGTATTCGTAAGTCATAAAAGTGGGTAAATGAAGTATAATGTAGATTGTTAAGCTAAGTAGACGATATGATGTGCATAACAATACAGAATCAACACAAGTGATAACTATACCTGAATGAATCGATAGATTACAGATAGAAGAGTTTACAGAATTGGGGCTGAAAAGAGAATGACACCAATCGATCATGAGCAAATACCAAATGGTTCCGAAGCGCCCCGGGCAGATAGTCAGATTACAACCAATCTCGCGGAACGTGAAAATATCGAAATTGATTTGCTACTGGAAGGCGTGCATCGACTGTACGGGTATGATTTTCGTAATTATGCCCGTGCCTCGCTGACACGTCGCATCTGGCATCATGTGCATTCGGAGAAGCTGTCTTCCGTATCAGCATTACAGGAAAGGGTGCTGCATGACCGCGCCTGTTTTGAACGGCTCGTGCAGAATCTGTCTATTCCTGTGACTGAGATGTTCCGTGATCCACAACTGTTTCGTATGTTCCGTGAACAGGTTGTTCCGCTGCTGCGCACGTATCCGTATATTCGGATCTGGCATGCAGGCTGCTCTACTGGTGAAGAGGTATACTCGATGGCGATTTTGCTTCATGAAGAAGGGTTACTCGATAAGGCTCGGATTTATGCGACCGATATGAACGACCGCTCCTTGAAGCAGGCGCGGGAAGGCGTATTCGGCATTGATCGTATGCAACTGTACACGAAAAATTATCTGGAAGCTGGCGGTACCCGTTCGTTTTCAGAATATTATACTGCTCGTTATCAGTCGGTTATCTTTCAGCCATTTTTGCGTAAGCATATTATTTTTGCAGAGCATAATCTGGCGACCGACCGTTCCTTTAACGAATTTAATGTTATTTTCTGCCGAAATGTAATGATTTATTTTGACGATAAACTGCGTGAGCGGGTGCATGGATTGTTCCATGAGAGTCTGAGCCGTTTTGGTATTCTGGTGCTCGGTTCCAAAGAATCCATGCAGTTTACGGGATACAGCGATAGCTACGAGCCGCTGGACCGCATTGAAAAGGTATACCGGAAAATTAACTAGAGAATGTAGGGGGATTCCATGAGGTTTCATGAACCGATTCACATCTTACTTGTAGATGATCGACCTGAAAACTTACTCGCCCTGGAAGCCGTCCTTGAAAGCGAACGCTATAATCTTGTCAAAGCGACCTCTGGTGAAGAGGCGCTTCGCTGTTTGCTCAAGGACGAATTTGCTGTGATTATCCTGGATGTACAGATGCCGGGCATGGATGGTATCGAGACTGCCAAATTGATCAAAGCCCGCGAGAAGACGAAGGAAATACCGATCATCTTCATTTCTGCCAACAGTAAGGAAGCCGAGCATCTGTTTGCTGGTTATTCTGCCGGAGCGATCGATTATATGGTCAAACCGTTTATTCCGCAAATTCTCAAATCCAAGATCGAAGGATTTGTGAATATGTATCTGACGAACAAGCGTCATAAAACCCAGTCGATGCTGTTGCAGCAGAAAACGCTGGAACTGGAAAAGATGAATCAAGAACTGATTCGGGCGAAGGAAGACGCAGAGATTGCTGCCAAAGCCAAAACCGAATTTCTAGCGATGATGAGTCATGAAATCCGTACACCGATGAATGGTGTCATCGGTATGATTGATTTGCTGATGGAAACCGATCTACATCCTGAACAAAAAGGCTATGCCGAGATTATCCGCAGCAGCGCGGATACCCTTGTCATGGTCATTAATGATATTTTGGACTTTACCAAGATGGAATCAGGCAAAATGGAACTGGAAGAACATCCATTCACATTGGAATCGTGCATTTCCGAAGTGTTCAGTCTGTTCTCGGTAGAAGCTAGCAAAAAAAATCTGGAGCTTGTTTATCGACTGAGTGACGATATTCCAAGCTATCTGTTCGGCGATATGGCGCGACTGCGTCAAGTGCTGATCAATCTGACTGCCAATGCGATCAAATTTACCGAGCAAGGCGGCGTATATTTGGAAGTACAGCGCAAACGCCAGCTTGACGGTAGATTGGAACTGGAATTCAAAGTAAAGGATACTGGAATCGGTATTGCACAAGAGAAACGCGAGCAGCTATTCCAGCCATTCTCCCAATTGGATTCGTCCATGACTCGCAAATATGGCGGCACTGGGCTTGGACTTGCCATCTGCAAAAATCTGGTGCAGATGATGGGCGGCGATATTTATCTGGATTGCAATGAAATGGATCTACAACACGGCGCCATTTTTGCTTTCAATATTATGGTCGGTGAGTACGTGATGGAAGAATTGGAACCCGGCATTGTAGAGGAAGGAACTTCAAATTTGCTCCACCCGAGGACGACGAACCCCCAGATTCTGATCGTGGATGATCATCCGATTAACCAGAAATTAATGGTCAGCATGCTCGGCAGACTCGGGTATCAATGCGAAACAGCAGAAGATGGAGCCGAAGCGATTCGGATGGCGGATGCCAAAATGTACGATTACATTTTCATGGATGTGCAGATGCCTAATATTGATGGATTAGAAGCGACGCGCAGTATTCGTGAATTACAAACGGGTGAGCATACCGTAATTGTTGCGATGACCGCCGATGTGATGGAAGGCATTAAGGCACGCTGCTTTGCTGCCGGTATGGATGATTATATTAGCAAGCCAGTTAAAATGGTCAGTGTGAAAAATATACTGGAACGCTACTCGGCGGAAATCTCACGCTTTGAAGTCAAAAAAACAGTATACTGAATAGGTAATGACGTTTGCCCCATAGCAAGCGCGATGGATTGCTGGTAAGCTGGTGATGTGAAAGGCGTACCTGTAAGAGGTCGCGTTTTTGCCTTTATAGTTGTTATGACAACCAATTTTTGTGTCTTTAGCTATTTGCTGGAAAGCCACTTACCAACCGAATGGAATATATTGGTTGTTTCAGCGCTTCTTCGGTTGGGTTATTAGTAAAGAAACCATTGTTCAGGGGAGAATGTCTATGAATACTAACAAAAACGAGAAATTCAATGCTGTAACCGAGATGGACGAGAGTGCATGCACCGTATTTTTAAGCGGGGAAATGGATCTTTCGGTCGCACCTGATTTTCGTCTGGTTATGGAACCTTTGGTCGGTAACGCAGACCAAGATTTAATCGTAAATATGAAGGATCTGAAATACATCGACAGTACCGGTATCGGTATTTTACTTTCCATCCTCAAAGCCCGTCACGGTATGAACGCAAGCTTTGCCGTTGAAGAAGTTCCTCCACAAATTCAAAGGCTGTTTGAAATGACCGGTATCGCCAAGTTTTTTGCCCCTCAGGAGAACTCCCACTAGGAAAGGATCGAACATAGCATGAAAGCAGATACTCAAAAGGTAATCCTTAATCTGCCCGCCACAGCAGAATTTGTAGATGTGGTACGCTTGAACCTGTACGGAATTGCTTCAAAAATGGGTTTTTCCTACGAAGATATTGAAGATATGAAGGTCGCTGTCTCCGAAGCATGTAATAACTCGGTTTTGTATGCTTACGGACAAGATGGCGGTCATATTGACGTTATTTTTGAAATTGGTGAAGAAACGCTGTCGATTATCGTCGAAGACGAAGGGGAGAGCTTTGAGACGGTAACTGATACAGCAGATCAGTCCACCCTGCATGACAAAGAACTGAGCGATGTTCAAATCGGCGGATTGGGCTTTTATCTGATGCAGGCGTTGATGGATGATGTCAGCATTGAGAATGTGTCTGGTCAAGGAACACGCGTGACCATGTCCAAAAGCCTTGCTCGAAGCGAGGAAAGAGTATGAGTGAAAAAGTGACTCCCCCTGCATCCATGGACGAGGCAATCGGCCTGATCTGGGAGTATCAACAAACAAAGGACAACGATATTGCAACCGTACTGATCAAAAAGTACGAGCCGATGGTCAAAATGGCCGCGGGCAAAATCGCACGTAACCGTCCTGACCTGTATGAAGACCTGTATCAGGTTGGTCAGATGGCGCTTATTCGTCTTTTGCAGCAGTATGATATTTCCTTGGGGATTCCTTTTGAACCGTATGCCATGAAGAGTATGATCGGGCACATGAAAAACTTTTTGCGCGATAAATCATGGTACATACAGGTTCCGCGCCGTATTAAGGAAAAGGGTGCCCTAGTTCAGCAAGCGATTGACGAACTGACCGTTAAGCTGGAGCGTTCGCCAAGTGTACGCGAGATCGCCGGATTCTTGGATCTGTCCGAAGAGGAAACGATCGAAGTACTGGCAGGACGCGAATGCTATCATTATGTATCCTTGGATTCCCCGTTGTCGCAAGAGGAAAGTGCTGCGACATTGGGTGAGCTGATCAGCGCGGACGTGAACGATTACGATGCCGTCGAGAAACGAATGGATCTACAGCAGGCGCTTAGTCAGCTGAAAGAGCAAGAGCAGAAAGTCTTGCTGCTCGCGTTCCAAGAAGGTCAATCCCAGCGTGCAATTGCACAAAAGCTGGGCGTTTCACAGATGAGTGTATCACGTATTCAGAAGCGGGCAACCGAAAAGCTGAAGCAGATTATGTCCAATGCTTCATCCTCAGGATAAAGCCGATGTATCGTTCCATTTCATATGTATCATTGTCGAGTAGGCAATGCAGTAGGGTATGCTGATTCTTCCATTACGGAATGAAGCAGCATACCTTTTTTGATAGGGATGCCACACGTAAAGGAAGGCAAAAAAAGAGGCGGATTATTTTCCGCCGGAGCCTTGAGAGGTATTCACATAGTTGAGTAGCTCGCTAATGTAATCGCCGATCACCGGCAGGTTAAAGCTTACTAGCAGGGATAACAGATAACCAAGTAATGCCAGAATGACGATCGTTCCCAGTGATAGACCGAGACCGCGCGCTGCGCCAGCGACAAAGTTGGTTAAGATGCGCTTTTTGACACTGCTATAATTTTCGATAATATCCTTGATCTCCGCTTTGTCGAGTGCGGCAGTCAATTGATCCAGACGCTCATTCAAACGATGGACCTCATGCCTTAATTCAAAAGGATGCTCGCGAATGGCATCGGGGGCGGTGGTGACCTGTGGTGGGTTAGGTGATAATTCCTTATTGTCTTTGTCAGCCATATCGTTTCCTCGCTTTCGCGTGATTTGGGATGCACCGGGCATAAAAATAGCCGACTACAATGAGCCGGCTATGTGAATATTTCGGTTAGATGACTGCTTAGATCTTCGGCGTTGTGGACGAAGAAGGCGTAGTAGACGATGTGGAACCAGGTTTGCTGGTACCTGTTGTACTACTGCCAGCAGAGTTATTTTGAGCCAGCGGCTTTGCATCTTCTTTTACATTGTCGGAAGCTTTGCTTACTTCTTTGCTGATGTCATCTTTTGCATCTTTGATGTCTTCAGCAATGTTTTTGGAAGCTTCAGCTACGTGTTTGACAATGTTGTCTTTCGCGTCAGCTTGCTCTGGTGTAGGTGTTGTTGCTTCTTTAACTTTACCAGTCAGCTCAGTAGCTTTGGATGCTACGGTCTGAGCGATTTCAGTTGCTTTGTTGCCGACTACGCCAGCCAGTTCAACAGTTTTATCGCTGATCAGACCAGCTGCTTGAGCCGTTTGATCGGATACCGTACCGTAAACGTTTTTCGTTTTCTCACCGGCAACCGTTAATTTGTCGGAGATGTCACTGCGCAGTTCGCGTCCAGGCTTTGGCGAGAACAGCAATGCTGCAGCCGCACCGATCAGACCTCCGATAAATACGCCTTTAATAAATGTAGAACTGCTTTGTGCTGGGTACTCTTTTTCTGCTTCATTCATGAACAATCACTCCTTGAATTAGTATAAAGTGCACAGTTTAGCATACAAATCTCCCCGTCAGGAAGATTCAGCCATATCATATCAAGTGAAGCTTTCTGAGGAGTAAAAACATAGTGAGAGTTTAGCTTACGAAAGTATGGCTATATTTAAGCCTAGTATGGAATCAAGCTGCTCTTCGTAGCAGTCTGGAAACCAATCCAAGCAAAAAAACAAAGATCGCAGTACCAAGGATGGCAGGAATCACGGCGAAATCGCCAATAACCGGGCCAAAGTTACCAAATAACAGAGCACCCAGCCACGCGCCGACAAAACCGGCAATCGCTGCACCGATAATACCGCCAGGCATTTCATCACCTGCTAAGGCATTGCCGATGACACCAATAATGATGGCTAGAATCAGACTGATAATAATTCCCCACATACGAACGCCTCCTTTTCCAGTAAGATGGCCTTGCACCGGATGAGGTAAAGGCAGGTTAGCAATAGAACGGGAATCCAGTCACGCCGCTACAAGATAAAGCCGGATAACTGATTCGGTCTTACTTCGTATATAAACCCCGTTCATATCGCGTGAAACATTAAGAGCCACTGCCCATTAGCGGGACGGATGTTACCGTGGGCGCCGCTTTTCCCATACAGTCAGGCAGTAAGCACAGGCAGTTAGCCAGAGGGCACCGCTGAAAAAGCCAGCCAGTACATCGGTTGGATAATGCACACCGAGATAAATGCGTGTTGTACCAATAATGACAATGAGGCAAATGCCGCATACGATTGCGGGCCACATCGATTTTCCCTGCCGCTTGCGATAATGTGCCCACATAAAGAATAACATACCGTACATTGCAGCCGCGATCGTGGCATGGCCGCTTGGGAAGCTGTAACCCGATGCAGGTGTCCAGAATTCCAGCTCAGGACGCGGACGCATAAAGTGCGCTTTGAGCATCGTATTCAATTGCCATGCACCAGCTGTCGTAATGACCAGCATTAGGGCTTCACGATGCTGCTGCCGACTGATCATTAGTGCCGTAACGCCCAATGCCACGAATACAGTCGGATAAAACGAGCCGAGATACGTAAAGAACAGCATAATACTGCGTAGCGGTTCTCCGTGATATTCACGCAGATCGCGCTGGAAGTCATTTTCCCAAATATGGATATTCACGCCGAATATTGCTTGGATGATCCAGATTGCCGCTTCCAGCAGCAAGAAGGAACCAATCGCGCCGCCAACCAGTATCAGAATCATCAATAGCCACATGGGAATAGGGGAACGGTGCCCGGATGTACCGGAAGCAGGTCGTGTTGAAATGGTCATCGCCTTCTTTCACTTTAAAATCAATTCATTAAAATCAACGAACAGATCGTCCATACCGACATATACTATGAATCAGCAAGCGGTATGTCCCGATCTACGATTGTAATCGTTATGTTAAATATAACCGCAGTCCGACGTCTGAACCTTGTTAGCTGCAAACAAATCGTGAACGCTTCTGCTATCATCATTGGATAGCAAAGATAATCAAAGCAGAGAGGGCAAAACAAGGCACTCTAATAGAATAAAGCCCGCCACCGTCGAAACGGAAGCGGGCTTTACAGGCGGCATTACTTGTTGCGCAGACGTCCAAGCTCGGAGACGAGGGCTTCCACTTCGCTAATGCTCAGATTCGGTTTGTTCATCACAATGTCGTACACATCATGAATATCTTCATATTGATCCAGCGAAAAAGCAGAGGCCTGCATAGCTGCACCACTTGCCATACGCAGCTTGGTTTTAATGCCTTCAATCATAATGCTCAGATTTTCAGGCGTTTTTTGAGACAGATCCATAATATAGTGTGCTCCTTCATTTTCGCAAATAACTGATTTTGTTGTATTGTATCATGGATATGGAGTAGGAACCAACATTTTGCGGTAACTAGAGTCATAGGTTAAAATGACAGAAAATACGATCAACAGAATGAAGGGAATCTACCATTATATGATTAATCGCCGTTCAAGCCTGCTGCCTTACGATCAGCAGAACCGACGTAATGTAAATATGGATGGCATGGTGCAATTTTTTCGAATGATTCACAGCAGACATGCGCTTGATCAACTTGCCTTCGTTTGCATCGGTACCGATCGCTCCACCGGCGACGCGCTCGGTCCATTGACTGGAAGTGGTTTGGAAGCATACGGCATTCCTCATGTGGTCGGCACAATGGAGCATCCCTGCGATGCTCATAACTTGCACATACGCATTCCACAGATTGCCGAGCATCTGACCATTGTCGCTATCGACGCATGCCTTGGACAACAACGCTCCGTTGGATTATATAGTATCGGCGAAGAACCATTGTTCCCCGCACTGTCCGTGGGCGGTCAATTTCCGGGTGTCGGCACGTATAGCATCGCTGCCATTGTGAATGAGAACGGACCTAAGCCTTATGTAACTCTGCAAACGACATCGCTGCACCGGGTTATGAATATGTCCAACGATATTGTACAAGCCGCCATACGCGGACTGGGATTGCACCACGCCAATTAGTGTGGGTGTGTTCCACTTATTGGATGTTATGATTTTTTGTGGACGATGTATAGATGTATATAGGAAATGAAACGTAGGATTGGAACATACCATCTTACCCCATTATAGGAGGAATCTATTATGAGCAACCTATCACCTCAATCCAACCCATCTTTGCTACATTATACCGATTCCGGCAAAGGTACACCTGTTGTCCTGCTGCACGGCTTTTTCGGAAGCTCCGCGTATTGGGACGAAGTAGTTCCTTTACTGAATTCACATGTTCGCTGCATCGTACCTGATCTGCGTGGACACGGACGCAGTCTGGCACCAGAAGGCAGCTATCGAATCGAACAAATGGCAGAAGACATTATTGCTTTACTAGATCATTTGGAGTTAGATCAAGCCGTCGTACTGGGACATTCCATGGGTGGCTATATCGCACTTGCACTGGCAGAACAACATAGCGACCGTCTGCAAGCATGGGGACTGATCCACTCCACTGCGCACGAAGATACACCCGAAGCCAAGGAAAAACGCCTGCAAGCCGTATCCAAAATCAACAGCGATGGAGTAGCTACCTTTGTCGATGGCTTCGTTGAAGGTCTGTTTGCCCCATCTTCGCTAGAGCAGCTCCCACAAGCGGTGCAAAAAGCGCGCGAAATCGGCTACAACACACCACCCCAAGGTGGCTGCGGCGCCGCTCTCGCCATGCGTGAACGTCCAGATCGTAGGCAGGTCCTATCATCATCGACTCTACCTATTCTATTAGTTGCTGGCGAACACGACCAACTCATCCCAGCCGAACGACTATTCACAGCCCAAGGCACCAACATCACCACCGCCACCATCCCAACCGTCGGTCACATGAGCCTATTAGAAGCACCCGACCAACTGGCGGAAATTATCATCTCATTTACACAGAAACAATAATCAAAAATATACGGATTACGACTACATCCAACCAAAAGCAGTAATACAACAAGTCCAACCAAAACAATCATCAATACACACAATAAGTGCAAATTTATACCATCTGATCATTTCATACTAACAATACACAGCATCCCATTACGGAAATTGCATATCCGCCAACCATCCATTATAGTTAAGCAACAAATCATATGAATACATTTTTATATCTAAGTAAAGCAATACGATATATTAAAAGTACTTCAACTACTACTCCACCCAGAGACAAGGTAAACCCGCATCATGCACCGGCACAGAGCGAAGGAAAGGAAATAAGGGATAAGTGCGACCTTGGAGGGGGGAGAATCTACAATTATCACCTTATCCGTAGATTCTCCCCCCTCCACCGGAGCCACGTTCCCTTATTCCTTTCCGAAGCAGTGTCCCAGCAAATATTGCATTTACCCCATCTCATCCAATCTAAAGGCGGGATACACAATGTTCAGAAAAGATTACCTCATGGGCATGATCGAAGACATGACCACCATGATTGCCAAAGCATTTGGACTCAAGGAACAAAAAAAATATACCGAAGCACTATGGGAAACCGACGATCTTATGCGTAAAAATTTTCGTTTAAATAGTGAACTGGTCAATCGGATGCCAGCCGAGGAGATCGTCGAAATGTTCCGCGTCGGTGCAACCGTAGAAGTCGATCAGCTGCAAGGGCTGGCGCGTATGGTTAGCGTCGAAGCGGATATTTACGATGCCGCTGGAAATGAAGACGAAGCCGTCGTCCGCCGGATCAAGGCGCTCAATCTGTTCCTATATAGCGCCGTAAACCAAGCAGACCGCAACCTGTTAGACTATCCCGCACAGATCGATGGTCTATTGGATGCACTCGAAGAATACGTGCTGCCAGCCGCAGTTGAGAAATTGATGGTGGAATATGAGCAGCAGGAAGGCTATTATGATAATGCGGCAGATGCCGTGCGCCGTCTAGTGGAACTGGATGCCGCCGAAGGCAAGCAGGTCGGTCATGACTTTTACGTCAGCATGCAGGTGAAGACTGACGAGGAGCTGGAAGCGGGCGGATTGAGCCGTGCCGAAGTCGAAGACGGGTTGGTCCGTTTTCAAAATTGAACAAATGGAAAGTGAGATGTACGCAATGGAGTCACTCCACAAATTGATTCACCAACTAACTGAAAGCGGAGAACTGATCTCAGCAACATTGAGTCAGCGCCGCAAGCGTGACCCGGAGGCGTTTACGAAAGTGGTCGTCAAGCCGGTAGAATTGAAAAAGCAGCTGTTCTACCAGTTTGCCTATCATTACAGCAATAAGGTTACTCATGACAATGTACCGGCTGCCGAAGCCGCACGTCCGCTGATGGAGCTGTTTGAACAGCATTTACGTCAGGGGCTGCTTTGCACGCCCGAAGCCGATTATCAAATATTGATCAGCAAAAAGTACAAAGTATCTATTTTGACCAAAACCGCCACCAAAACGGTCGCTGACCTGAACCATAATCGTAAAAAGCGTTATATTTTAGACGAAGGCGAGCCAGTGCCATTTTTGGTAGAGCTGGGCATTATGAACGCCGATGGCAAAGTACTGGCGAAGAAGTACGATAAATTCCGTCAGATCAACCGCTTTTTGGAGATGGTGCAGGATATTTTGCCTGCGCTGCCAGAAGGTCGCGAGCTGACGATTGTTGATTTTGGCTGTGGGAAGTCGTATCTGACCTTTGCCCTGTATCACTATCTGAATATTCAGCAGCGTCGTCCGCTCAATATCGTCGGTCTGGATCTGAAAGCGGATGTGATTCAGCATTGTAGCCAGCTCGCTGAGAAGCTGAACTATGATCATCTGCGCTTCCTTGTCGGCGATATTGCCGATTACGATGAGCTGGATCAAGTCGATATGGTCGTTACGCTGCATGCGTGCGATACTGCGACCGATGCCGCATTGGAAAAAGCAGTACGCTGGGGCGCTTCTGCCATTCTGAGTGTACCGTGCTGTCAGCATGAATTGTTTAGCCAAGTGCAGAATGATGCACTCAGCCCGCTGCTATCGCATGGCATTTTAAAAGAGCGCTTTTCCGCCCTTGCTACCGATGCCATTCGCGCCAAGCTGCTTGATCTAATGGGATACCGTACGCAGCTGCTCGAATTCATTGATATGGAGCATACGCCCAAAAACATTCTAATTCGTGCAGTCAAAGGCTCCGCTGGTGAGATTCCTGTGATGTGGCAAGAATACACCGTATTCCGTAACATGCTGCAAGCCGCTCCGTATTTGGAACATGCCTGCCGTGATCTGTTGCCGCAGGAAGCTGGAGCAACGTCCAACTGATTCGTCAACTGCTGTATTCAAACAGAGTTCATAATGATCATCTATACTGCAATAAGCCGGCGTTGCCACCGCGCACTCGCCCGGCTTATTTGCATATGTCGTTGTTCAACCGAGTAGGTGTGGAATCGCGCAGCTTTTGTCTGTGTAATTGCTTGTAAAGTAGCTGCATGACAGGTGGTGTGCTAGAATATGTAAGGACATCATGAGCAGGGCTGTACGCGTGGACATACATACGCTCGGATATAGAGAAGAGTACACATATACAAGGAGGATTGGTGGAGATTATTTCCAATATTATTGCCCAATTATTGCATATGGTGGAGCAGCTCGGTTATTTCGGCATTATGCTCGGCCTGATGATTGAAGTGATTCCAAGTGAGATTGTGCTAGCTTACGGTGGATATTTGGTTCATATCGGCAGCATCAACTATTTTGGTGCCGTACTGTTCGGAACGGTTGGCGGTGTGCTGGCGCAGCTGTTCATCTACTGGATTGGACGCTATGGTGGACGTCCCGTGCTGGACAAATATGGAAAATACATTTTGATCAAAAAAAGCCATATCGACCATGCGGAAGAATGGTTTAACAAATACGGTACGGGTGTTATTTTTACCGCCCGCTTTATTCCGGTTGTACGCCACGCTATTTCCATTCCAGCCGGTATTGCCAAAATGTCGCATATGCGTTTTATTTTGCTGACAACGATGGCGGTGATTCCGTGGTCGGCATTGTTCGTTTACCTCGGTATGGTGCTGGGCAGCCAGTGGGAGAATATCGACGAAATCGCCGGCAAATACACAACACCGATATTAATTGTGGCTGTTGTGCTGTTAGCAGGCTACCTTCTGGTTAAAATGAAGATGAAGAAAAAATAATCTGCATTTCGAAAGGCGGCTGACTTCATGAGCAAACGCAATCTGGCAGACAAATGGGAACAAGGTATTACACCTCAGCAATTTATGGATGGGATGACCAAGAACAAAGAAACATTTCACGATAACTACCAGCTGTTCAACTGGACGGATTTGGATGATCATGAATTTTTCAAATTGCTGAATCAACGTGATGATCTACGCTCCTTGATCGTAGCAGCAGATTGGTGCGGGGATGTAGTACGCAATATTCCTGTCGTATTCCGTGCATTTGAAGAAGGCGGCATTCCGACCAAAGTGTTGATCATGGAGGAACATCTTGATGTCATCGATGAGTATTTGACGATGGGCGGGCGTTCGATTCCGGTTGTGATCATTACCGATACTGGCGGTCATGTGCTTGGTCAATGGGGACCTCGTCCACAGCATGTACAGGAGCTAATGGTGCAATTCCGTGAGGAGAACCCTGATCGTGAAGCGCCGGATTATAAGGATAAAATGGCAGTCGTGCGTCAGCATATGATGGATCGTTATGGTGAAGGCTCTGCTTCCCATGCGATGGTGATCCGCGAACTGCATGAATTATTGTCAGGAGTGTGAGTAATCGTGTTTAAAGTCGAAACCTTTTCCCTCGGTCCACTGCAGACGAATGCGTATCTGCTGATCAACGAGGAGAGTAAGCAGGCGGTTGTAATTGATCCGGGCATGAATCCGGGTTCGCTCATTCGCCGTATACAGACGCTAGGTGTGCAGCCGGAGGCAATTTTACTGACTCATGCTCATTTTGATCATATGGGCGGTGTCGAAGAAATGCGTCAGCATTTTGATTGTCCAGTCTATCTGCATGATCTAGAAGCGGAATGGATGACCAATGGCAAGCTGAACGGTTCAGCGAATTGGCCACAGGTAACGCCGCCGATTACGGCAGAGCCTGCGGAGTATGCGCTGGATGAAGGGCAAAAGCTGGAGCTAATCGGTCATACGTTTGCCGTATATCATACGCCGGGGCATTCACCGGGCAGCGTGAGCTTCCTGAGTGGCAAAGATTTGTTCTCTGGTGATGTGTTGTTCCGCATGGGTGTAGGACGTACCGATTTGACTGGTGGCAGCGAGCGCCAGCTGGTGGATTCGATTCGGACCAAGCTGTATACGTTTGCCGATGATGTGACCGTATACCCTGGACATGGACCACGCACGACAATTGGGATTGAGAAAGCAGGCAACCCTTACGTACCTGCGTAATGTCGCGATTGTCATAAAACGATAATTTTCGACATAAAAATATGGAATATCTATTGCCATATGAGCAATTATGAATATAATAAATATATGCACGAGCACGCAGACCGCATGATTATCACGGTTCGCGTGCTTTCTTTCTATCCTTTTTCCATATTTTATTGAAAATTAGGCATCCTAAGCCGATAAAACATCGTATAATCATATGACACCAATCGACGTGCATATTCGTAAAAGAGACATATACTATTTTAGCAAGAGGATTTGGATGTAACTTTCATGATAGAAGTGGACACTACTTACTTTTTGTAGTAGGATGTACAAATAAGTAGATACAGCTAGGGGGAGATAAACGATGCTACACCTCGGAGAAAAAGTCGTAGTGGTCGCTGATACCTTTGAGCAAAATCTGCCTGTGGGCGATTACGGATATATCATCGCATATGACCGCAATCCTGATAATGCCTTCGATTATGTCGTTCGCATTCCTAAAGCAAACCGTAACTTCTTCGTACCGGCTGTGGATATTGAGCCAGAAGAAAAGCTGCTGCAACAGGAAGCGGAACGAGTCGGACGCGAGGCACTGATCGATTATGCTCTGGCGACACATAATGAACAATTGTTTTTCCATGTAATGAATGGTGGAGAGCTTCCAGTCCCAGAAGAACCATTAACTGATAAAAGCGCACAGGCTGATTTCGTGAAACAGATCAATCTGCGCGCTTGGATTTAAAAGAGTCGGCTAAGCCGACTCTTTTTTTGTATGCTTCGCTTTAACGGATTGAATTGTACCAGCATGTACCCTATAATGAAAAAAGTTATTTCCGACCGCACCCAGAACCGATTTATCTGGCAAACGGCGGCGGATGAACGGTATAGCATCAGAGGAGGATGGCATATGAGCATCAATATTCAAGATGTGGAACACGTGGCACGTTTGGCACGTCTCGACTTAAGCGAAGAGGAAAAGGAAATGTTTACAGCGCAATTGAGCGCCATTTTAAAATACGCGGAAAAGCTAAATGAGCTGGATACCGACAATGTGGAGCCAACGACCCACGTGCTTCACGTCAGCAATGTTATGCGTGACGATGAAGTGAAGGAAAGCCTGCCAATTGAAAAGGTACTGCGGAACGCACCAGACGACGAAGATGGACAGTTCAAAGTTCCTGCCGTATTGGAATAGGCGTACAATCAAGCTGCGGATACAGAATTAAAGGAGGACATGCAAGTGACTTTATTTGACCTCAGTCTGAATGAAATACATAACCGGCTCCATGCCGGCGATCTGTCTGTAACCGATCTGGTGCAGCAGGCATTTCAGACCATTAACGAACGTGATGACAAAATCCAAGCGTATCTGACGCTGGACGAAGAGGGTGCGACCCGTCAGGCGAAGACGCTGGACGAGAAGCTAGCATCCGGCGGCGAGCGCGGACTGTTGTTTGGTCTGCCAGTCGGTGTGAAAGATAACATCGTAACGGAAGGGCTGCGCACGACATGTGCAAGTCAATTTTTACGTAATTATGATCCGATCTATAACGCAACCGTGGTGGAGAAATTGCAAGCAGCGGATTCCGTTACGCTGGGCAAGCTCAATATGGACGAATTTGCTATGGGCGGATCCAATGAGAACTCTAGCTTTATGCCTGTACGTAACCCGTGGAGTCTAGATCATGTACCAGGCGGCTCTAGCGGCGGATCGGCAGCGGCAGTTGCTGCGGGCGAAGCTTACTTCACACTCGGTTCGGACACCGGTGGCTCGATTCGTCAGCCAGCATCGTATTGCGGTGTCGTTGGACTGAAGCCGACCTATGGTCTGGTTTCCCGTTTCGGTCTGGTTGCCTTCGCATCATCGCTGGATCAGATCGGTCCAATCACCAAAAATGTAGAAGATTCCGCTTATGTGCTGCAAGCTATTGCAGGCTACGATGCCAAAGACTCAACGTCGGCAAATGTGGATATTCCTGACTATATCAGTTCCCTGACCGGAGACATCAAAGGTCTGAAAATCGCTGTACCATCCGAGTACATTGGTGAAGGCGTGGATCCGGCAATCAAGCAATCCATTATGGACTCGCTTAAAGTGCTGGAAGGACTCGGCGCAGAATGGGAAGAAGTATCCCTGCCATACACGGAGTATGCTGTAGCGACGTACTACCTGCTTGCTTCGTCGGAAGCATCATCCAATTTGGCGCGCTTTGATGGCGTACGTTATGGCGTGCGTGCCGACAATCCGGGCAATCTGCTGGAACTGTATCACCAGTCCCGTAGTCAAGGCTTCGGACCGGAAGTGAAACGTCGCATCATGCTTGGTACGTATGCGCTCAGCTCCGGTTATTATGACGCGTACTACCTCAAAGCACAAAAGGTTCGTACCCTGATCAAACAGGACTTTGACAATGTATTTGCCAAATACGATGTAATCATCGGACCAGCTGCACCAACAACCGCCTTCAAACTCGGTTCGCAGGTAGATGATCCATTGACGATGTACCTGAACGACATTCTGACCATTCCGGTCAGCCTGGCAGGCGTACCAGCAATCAGCGTTCCATGCGGATTCGTATCTGGATTGCCGGTCGGCATGCAAATTATCGGCAAAGCCTTTGATGAACAGACGGTTTTGCGTGTGGCGCATGCGTTTGAACAACATACCGATTTTCACAAGCAGCGTCCACAGCTGTAACCCTATCTGAACAAGGAGGAACTACCGATGTCCACAGCCAGATACGAAACTGTTGTCGGGCTTGAAGTTCACGTCGAGCTTCATACCAAATCCAAAATTTTCTGCGGTTGCTCCACCGCCTTTGGCGCACCGCCGAATACCCATACATGCCCTGTCTGTCTCGGTCATCCGGGCGTATTGCCCGTTCTGAACCGTCAGGCAGTCGATTATGCGATGAAAGCAGCAATGGCACTGAACTGCCAGGTGGCAGATGTCAGCAAATTCGACCGCAAAAACTACTTTTATCCCGATTCGCCCAAAGCCTATCAAATCTCCCAATTTGATCAGCCCATCGGCGAACACGGCTGGATCGACATCGAAGTCGATGGCAAGACGAAGCGAATCGGCGTAACTCGTCTGCATCTGGAAGAAGATGCGGGCAAGCTGACGCACACTTCCGGCGGCTACGATTCGCTTGTTGACTTTAACCGTGTCGGCACACCGCTGATTGAGATCGTGTCCGAGCCAGATATTTCCTCACCGGAGGAAGCACGTGCTTATTTGGAAAAGCTGCGCGCAATCATGCAATACTGCGATGTATCTGATGTGAAAATGGAAGAAGGCTCCCTGCGCTGTGACGCCAATATCAGTTTGCGTCCAGTTGGTCAGGAAAAGCTGGGTACACGCGCTGAGCTGAAAAACATGAACTCCTTCCGCGGCGTACAGCGCGGTCTGGAATACGAGCAACTGCGCCAAGCACAAATTCTGGATGACGGCGAGCTGGTTGTACAGGAAACGCGTCGCTGGGATGAAACTCAGGGCAAAACGATCTCTATGCGTGGCAAGGAAGAATCACACGACTATCGTTATTTCCCAGACCCAGATCTCGTGACTTTGCATATCGATCAGGAATGGAAGGATCGCGTTCGTGCATCGATTCCAGAGCTGCCAGATGCACGTCAAGCGCGTTATGCGTCCGAATACGGATTGCCAGCGTATGATGCCGCAGTCGTTACCTCGTCCAAGCCGCTCGCGGATCTGTTCGAAGAAAGTCTGAATTACACCAAGGATGCCAAATCGGCAGCCAACTGGATTCAGGGTGAACTGCTTGGTTATCTTAACGCAGGTAATCTAGAACTGACCGATGTACCATTGACCGGACAGCATCTGGGCGAGATGATTGGCTTGATCGAGAAAGGCACGATCAGCAACAAAATCGCCAAAACCGTCTTCAAAGAAATGCTGCAATCGGGCAAATCGCCACAGCAGGTCGTTGAAGAAAAAGGTCTGACTCAGATCAGTGATACCGGTGCGATCAAATCGATCGTCGAAGAAGTCATTGCCGCCAATCCGCAATCTGTTGCTGATTATCAGGCAGGTAAGGACAAAGCAATCGGCTTCCTGGTTGGTCAAGTTATGAAGCAAAGCAAAGGGAAAGCAAACCCTGGCATGGTTAACCAACTGCTGGCGGAACTGCTGCCTCGTTAATTATAATAAGCATCATCTATGCCAATATTAGTACAAGGACCTCACATTCCACTCTGTGGAGCATGAGGTCCTTCTTTGCAGGTATACTTATATCGATAGCTGTATGAAAAAGATAACGCAGAAGTTGTCAAAGGGCACACAGTTGTCTAACAGAGAGAGGGGAAGGTAATCATGATACGCCAGTTTTCGTTGCACGATGATGATACCGTACGTCAAATATGGAGCCTTCAACATATCGCTTACCGCATTGAAGCCGAGATGATCGGCGCTAAGGAGCTGCCGCCGTTAATGGATACGGTCGAAAGCCTACGTACCTGCGGCGAAACCTTTTACGGAGAAGTGGACGAAGACGGCGAGATTCATGGCGTAGTCGCTGTACTGCGGGAGAAGCCAGGCACGCTGACAATTACCCGCATGATGGTCCATCCCAATTACGGTCGAAGAGGCATTGGTAGTCAATTGCTAAATCATGTCTTTGCCCAGCATCCACAAGTGCCGCTGTATATCGTCTCTACGGGTACGCTGAACGAACCGGCAGTTCGATTGTACCGCAAAGCCGGTTTTGAACCGATTGAAGCGTTTCAGGTGGCGCCTGGTGTGGAATTGACGACCTTTCACCGGCATAATCCAGAGCAACCACCAACAGACAACAGGGAGGAATAGGCTTGGTGATCGACAGTCCTTGGTTTATTGATAATACACATATTTTGATCCGCTTGCTGGTATCGATGCTGCTGGGTGGTCTGATCGGATGGGAGCGCGAACGTTCCAGTCATGCCGCTGGTCTTCGCACGCATATTCTTGTGTGCGTCGGTTCTACGCTGATTATGCTGCTGTCCGTTTATGGCTTTTCTGAATTTGTAAATGAAACCAATGTGCGGATTGATCCCGCGCGTTTGGCAACGGCAGTTATTTCCGGTATTGGTTTTCTCGGTGCGGGTACGATTCTGTTTACCGGCAAAGCGATCACCGGTTTAACAACCGCTGCATCGCTATGGGTCGTAGCGGCGATTGGATTGGCAATTGGCGCGGGCTTTTATTTTGCCTCCATTACGGCGACTGTGCTGGTGCTGCTCAATCTGTGGGTGCTCAATATTGTTGAGCTGCGCTATATTCGCCGCAGCAAGGCGCACTCTATTACAGTCGAAGGCATTTCCGGCATATTGACATTAGAGCGCGTCTCCAAATTTATGTACGCTGAGAATATCAGCATCAAGAAAGTAACCTTTATCAAGGAGCGCAGTGGTCATACGATCTCGTCCGAGATTTTGCTGACCGAGCTGCGTATGAATGTGGAGATTCACCACGAGTATAGCCCGATGGACATTATCGGTCGTCTACAAAAAATCGAAGGCGTCACCGCTGTTTCGTTTGAATAATTCTCATACTTTGATGAATAAATCACATGCTCTGACATGCAAGCAAGTCAAAAGCGCCATAACGGTGTAAATAGTAAACAGGTTGTTTTCATGATGGATTGTTTTGAATGGAAGGAGGACCCGGCATGACCACACCACCGTCCAAACTCCCGTTGAAGCGCAAATTTTTTGCGCTGCTTATCGCTGCACTAGTTCCGGGTTTGGGTCACATGTATCTGGGATTGGCCCAGAAAGGGATTCAGTTTATTGCTCTACTGCTATTAGATGTATCGGCACTGTTGTATTTTACATCCAAAGGCATTCAGATCAATTTGCCGCTGCTGATCTTGCTGGCGCTGCTGATCCCGATTATTTACTTTTACAACATTTACGACGTGCTGCAATCGACGGACTGGATCAATGATCATATCCGTGCATTGATTCCGTTCAAAAAGAAGCATCGCAGCTTCGCGCGTCTGCGTGGTATTACCTTCGGCATTTTGCTCATTATCGAAGGGGTGCTGATCTGCTTGTTCTGGCTGCGACCGTATTGGCTGCGCAATATCGTCAGCTTTTGGGCAGGCTATTTGACTGCTGGCGTTTGTCTAGCAGTTGGTCTGGCGCTGCTAATCCTCCAGATCATGCGCATCTATCGCGCGCTTCATCGTCCGGCATCTGGCGAGGCAGGAGGTGTCATCCATGCCCGTAAAAATTAAAGCCGGTCGTATCACGGCAGCTCTACTCTGGCTCACACTTGGTGTACTCGTCATTATGGATCAGCGCACTGGCGATGGACAGCTGATGCTGCTGCTCACATGGTGGCCGCTCATCCTTGTGGCATGGGGCATCGAATATCTGGTCTTTTACATTCTGGCACGTCTACGCAAGCTGCGTTTACGACTGGATATTAAAGGTGTACTGATTGCGATTGTAGCAGCAGCGGCTGTATTTCTCGTTACGGAGCAGAACCAGTACTTGTATCTGTGGAGTAAAGTCAGTCTCGATCTGACTGCTGCTTCCGCCGAATTTAGCGAAGCTTCCGGTACGCGTACCGAACTGGAGCAGGTCAATGTTCCCATTGCAGAAGAGACCGACGAGTTGACCGTGGAAGGCATCAACGGCGATCTTATTATTCATACAGGCAATGTGGATCAGGTACGGGTACGTCCTGTCGTTTGGGTAGATGAACTCGACACCGAACAGGCTCAGCAAATCGCTCAAGCTACTACCATCCAAACGAGTGAAGGCGAAGAGATCAACATCCATGCGGAGACGCAAACCTATGGTCAATCCAAGAATCGTCAGCCTCGTGTGAATATGGACATTACGCTGCCAACGGATCGTCATTTTGATATTAACGTTCAGACAACCAATGGCAAAATCACCATGAGTAATGTGGAAGCATTGCGCAATATTTCAGTGCGTACCGGCAGTGGCGGTATCGTACTGCGCAATCTGATGGGCGATGTCAAAGCCCAATCTACAAATGGTAATATCAACATCAACTCTATTCTTGGCAGCTTGAATGCCGAGACGAGCCAAGGAACCTTTAAAGTTAACGATATTAGCGGTGCAGCCAAACTATACACTCAGGTTGGCGATATTTCCCTAACTAGCGGACTTGGTGATATCGATGTGAATACCCGCAACGGCAATATTTTGGTCAATGAAGCTAACTTTGGCGTCAAAGCTCAAACGTTGAACGGCAATATCGAGATTCGTTCCGTCAGTATTGGTGCTGATTGGTCTGTATACAGTGCCGTTGGTGTCATCAGCCTGTACTTACCGCCAAGCGGAGATTATGCCGTCGACGGCTCCAACAGCTATGGTACGATCAAGACCGATTTGCCTTTGGAAACGAAAAATAAAAACATCAGCGGCGAATTTGGCACCGGTGAGCATACCGTGCAGGTGGATGGTAATGGCGATCTGAATATTTTGCGCAATACCGATGCACTGGTTGAAGATAACGATGATGAGCAGGTCGTTCCGAGTAACGGAGAAACCGTGCCGCAGGAAGGCACAACGGATGGTAATGCAGCAGATACGAACAATTCGACATCAACGTCTAATTCGTCCTCTGATTCATCATCATCGACCACGGAATCGAATACGACCGCTACAGACTAGCCCGCGTGTAGCGTTGACAATCCCTTTTTCCAGCACGTAAAATGTAAACCATATGAGTCTGCGCGTTACATGCAGGCATCACGGATCGCAAAGGAACAGGAGACTGCGAAATTTGGAAGTTCAACAGGACGGTGGGCAGATGACAGCACGGGTAGAACATGCACTAGAACAATTGAAAACAAGTGGAGTGCGCATCACGCCACAACGACACGCCATATTGACTTATTTGCTAGAGGAATTGGAGCATCCAACCGCGGATGAGATTTACCGTTCGCTGGCGCCGCGCTTTCCAAGCATGAGCGTAGCTACTGTATATAATAATCTGAAAATGCTAATGGAAACTGGCATGGTACGCGAATTGACGTATGGAGATAGCTCCAGCCGTTTTGATGCCGACGTCACTGAGCATTATCATATTATTTGTCAGCAATGCGGCAAAATCGAAGACTTTCACTATCCAGTTCTAACCGATGTGGAGCATCAGGCAGCACAGCATACTGGATACCGTATATCTGGTCATCGGATGGAACTGTATGGAGTTTGTCCATCCTGTCAGCATAAATAATACGTCATGTAATGACACATCTTTTGGGCAGCACAGACCTTTTCATCCTGTGCTGCTTTTTTTATAACGCACAAGGTTAAACTACATAGAGAGAAGCAAGCCGCATTCTACGTCCATCCTGTCCATCCAGTACAGTCGCTATCGTCGTCGCATCTACAGATATCGCACAGCACATAGGAGGGTTACCTTGACCAGACAGAGGCGCTCACGCGCACGCAAGAGCCGTATCATCAAATGGTGGATTGGCATTTGGGTATTCATCATCGTCGCTGGATTTGCTGCTTTTTTGATTTTGCCTAACCCGTTACATGAAGATCCGAATTGGAAAGGCTTGAATAAGCCGATTTTCGTGGAAGGCGTACTGATGGATGAACCCGCAGCAGGAAGTGGAGAATCGCTGCAACTGCCGTTATCGGTTGTCCAATCACAGATCAACGAGAATATCCGTTACGAAGAACGTACACGTTCCGTCATTTTAACGACGGGTAGCAATATTATGCACCTACAGGAAGGCAGTACCGAAGCAGAGTTAAATATGAAGTCCGAGCAGCTACGTGTTGCTCCACAGCAGGAACATAATATCGTCTATATTCCCATCGCACCGCTCAAGCAAATTTATCATGTCGATGTATACGAAGATCCGCAGACGGGCGCTGTTATTCTCATGCGTGCTGGTGATCATATCCAATATGCCCATGCTTCTAATGGGGATGGTACTGTACCCATGCGAACCGATGCCAGTATTCATGCGCGTATTTACGCTGATGTAGCGCCAGATAGTCGTTTACGTATATGGGAAACCGGTGATCAATGGGTATTTGCTCAGCTGGATAGCGGAGTGGCTGGGTATATCCAGCGCAGTCAGATCAAGCTGGATAAGCTGGTGACTGTACCCGTGCCGACCATTGCGGATAACCGTGTAGACATCGACTGGCGGGGCAAAAAGGTCAATCTCGCATGGGAAGCTGTTTATGAGCAGCGTATCGATCCGCACAAAATCGGTTCTTTGCCAGGAATCAACGTTCTCAGCCCAACCTGGTTCGAGGTTATTGACGATAACGGTAACGTGCGTAGCAAAGCCGATATGGAATATGTCAATTGGGCGCATAACCGTAATATCGAAGTATGGGGTCTGCTCAGCAATGGATTTGATGCGGATCGTACGACACAGGCATTGTCCACCTATGAGAAGCGTAGCCGTATTATTGCACAGATGCTGGAATACGCTCATCTCTATCAACTAGATGGCATCAATATCGACTTTGAAAGTGTGCATACCTCTGATGGACCGAATGTTGTGCAATTCATCCGCGAACTGAAGCCGCTGGCAGCACAACGTAATCTGATTCTGTCGATGGATGTAACCCCTAAATCAAATAGTGAACTATGGTCGAAGTTTCTGGATCGCCGTGCGCTTGCTCCTTCGCTAGACTATATGATGCTGATGGCGTATGACGAGCATTGGGCATCCAGCCCAGAAGCCGGGTCCGTTGCTTCGCTTCCTTGGGTAGAGAAGGCAACGCGTCGCTTGCTGGACGAAGATGAGGTCCCAGCGGATAAGCTCATACTTGGTGTTCCGCTCTATACGCGCATCTGGACCGAGCAGCAGGAAAACGGCAAAACCAAAGTCTCCTCTCGTGCATACGGCATGGAGAAGATTGCCAACCTCATTCAGGACAAAAAGCTACAACCCATATACGATAAAACAACCGGACAAAATTATGTGGAATATCAAGAGAATGGCGCTACCCAGAAAATTTGGATCGAAGACGAGGTATCTTTGCAAACCCGTGTTAAGCTCGCGCGCGAACTTGGTCTTGGTGGTATCGCTTCATGGACACGCAGCCTCGGCGACGACCGCGCTTGGAAAGCACTGTCCAGCATCTCCGGTAAATAACAGTACCACAGAGTAAGAGCATCACAGAGGAATCTATACACGTTGCCAATAAAAATGATCGGCACTCTCCCGTACATTTTTCGTTGAAATAAGTATCGTAATAGTACGCTTCACAACAGGGTTTTACTCTCCACGGCATGCTCCAACAGACAGCAGATACAAGCAAGCCGCTTTAAAATAGATCATCATAATCTTTCCAGTGCCAAAGATAAGTAGAGATGCGAAGATACGTATTCAAGCACCAAAGCGATTTTTTTCAGAAAAAGACAATTGTTTCCGAATTATGGCGGAAACGATTGTCTTTTTCCGTGTTGATACAACGTTTATGTGCATAACAGCAAGCTTTGCATCCATGTTGCAAATTTCACGCAGATTCATTTTTACGAAATTTTGCTTTGTGCCAGCAGGAGAAAAAGGGCTGGTCAGCGAAATTATTATTCAAGAAGGCATAGCATCGTCAGAATGAGATTTGCCTGGTTTGCCGTCCATATTTCGTTGAACGGATAAGGGAGGATATTGTGGAATTAACCAATCTTTCTTTTCTTCATGAAAACAAAAACAATCACCGGATCATCGGAGCCGTCGCTTCTCGCAGCAAAGGCAGCAACTTTAACGGTTCGCTGCTGCATGATTTCGATGTGCTGATTATTGTCGTTTACCGACACCATGAGGAAGAGGAAATCATCGAGCATCGTATGGATGCGTTTAATACGAATATTCAAGTTATTTACGTCGACCGTCAAATGTTGGAAAACGATACGATTACCGGCCGCAACCCTATGCTGGTTGAGCAATTTATGAATGGCGAGATCATTTGGGATACCGAGCGCGAATTGGAACGAATGCGTGAACAGTTCACTCATTTTTCTCGTCCACTGAGCGAGCGCCGTATTCTGCTGGAATTTGCCCAATTTCTCGCCTTGTATGTAGAAGCCAAACGTCATATGCAAGAGCAGCAAACGATGGATGCGTACAACTGTATTTTTCAGGCGCTACAGCATTGGGCGCGCATCGATCTATGTGAAAAAGGCATCTACCCAGTATCTGCCGTCTGGGAGCAGGTGCGCGAACACAAGCTGGACGTACACAAGCTGTACGAGCAGCTCGCCTTCAGTACCGAAACGATGGAGCAGCGTGTAGAGCTGGTTCTACTCGCCTGTGAATTCTCCGTCATGTCCAAAATGAGAGAATGCTCAGAAGCATTATTCCGCGTATTGCGCAGTCGCAAACAGCCGTGGAGTATCCGTGAATTAATGGATCATCCCGAACTGTCTCATATCGGCAGCAACCTGTCGATGGTTATTCGCAAGCTGGTCTATCGCTCACTCATTAACGAGACCATCACTTGGAAACCAACACCCGGCGGCGAACGCGAGATCCGTTATTGGATCGGCTAAGGGTATCAGGTACAAAATAGCGTCATAAAACTAAAACAAAAAAGCATGCCCGAATAAGGCACACTTTGATCATTACTTATGAGTGGTTAGTTATAGACGATGAACGGTATTAACGATTGGAAACAGAATACTCATCCTGCAATGGATGTACCGGAAGAGCAATATCTGTCTGCTCTTCTTTTTGTTTTTGTAGCGAAGGCAGAATGAATAGCGAGAAGACGGCAAGCAGGATCATGTACAATCCAATCATATATCCGGTATAAAGGACACCAGTACGCTCAATAAGTACACCAATCAGGAAAAAACCCGGTAAACTCGCACCTTGCATTAGCAGTGTGTAGAAGCTGGATATCCTTGCATAATAATCCTGAGACGTAATCTCTTGCAAATACGAGTTCACAAACGTAATGAAAATACCTTGCGCAATTCCGCCAATCATGAGAGAAACAAGTAGAACTGGTAGCGGAAGCTGCATAGCATAGGCGACAAACACCAATCCGAAGATCAGACTGGGCAGGCAAAAGCCGATCTTTTTATTTATAGTTTTATAACACCACGGGGCAAGCAGGGAGCCGATCACGATTCCGCAAAGTGAAAAGATAGAGATCAAATACAGATTTTCCGTACCCATATGCAGAATTTGATTTAAATAAGAGATCAAAAAGATATCAATGGACGATCCAACAAGCCATGCCAATCCAAAGATGATAAAGATGCTACGAATAACAGGCGTTCGTTGTATAAATCGCACACCCTCAACAGCAAGTTGAAGTGTTTTAGCTGTTTGATTACTGTGATTGACAATATACGGGCGAATACGTAGTACAATGCTAGCCGAACATAGAAACGTTGCAATCGTCACGACTAACAGCATGGATAGGCTCATCCCTTGTTTGATTAAAAATGCACCCATCGAATAGGACAGCAACTTGCCGGTCATCATGGCCATTTGCAATTGACCGTTGGCGGAAGGTCGTAACTCCTCTGGAACGATCCAGCGCAGTAGCGATTGGCTGGCAGGCAGAAAAAACATATCGTTGATCGTAATAACGAACAACAGCGTATAAATTAGTGCCGGATGCTGCCAACCATAGATTTGCATGACGATAAATATAACGATCAATAGCGCACGCGTCAGATCCGTTATGATCATCGTTTTTTGTAAATTGGATTTTTCGACAACGGCACCTGCTGGAATCGCAAACAGAAAAGCGGGGATACCGGCAGCTAAATAATAAAACGACAATCCTATACTCCCCGTTTGCTGCAATTCCAGCATTTTCAATAAGGCTAAAAATAATAAACCATCACCGATTAACGCTACAAAGCGGGCGAGAAACAAATATACAAAAGGTCGGTTTTTCCACAGCTTCATATGATCAACCTCAGTTTGTTTTGGTTTCGTAAATCTGACCCGTTCTCAAATCCACACCTAACCCATACTCCTCATCTATCCAATCGACATTTGGCGAAAAGGAACTCTCATCAGTAAGTGTGTCGCGCCACTGATGCACATACTGATGATGACGATACCAGAAACGCCACAAATCCGGTCGCTTCATCAGGGAATCGCGAAATAGGGAATAACTATGATCCGCACTGCTCTGCAATGTTGTTTTATCTACAGCAAATGGTTTATAGGCGATCAGACGATTATGACCCGGTTCCGATTGATCCGCGATTACAATACACAGTTCTTTTTTTAATAGCGATACCAGACGGTAAATCCCGCTACGCATCTGCACGGAAGAAGTCAAATGCTGACAAACGAGAGGCTGCGAATCCTCGCCGGACCCGGTATTACCGTCGAGATAGAGGAGAATATTTCCACGGTTGCGAAGAATGCGTACCAACTTTAGACCGCTGCCCTGCTCCTCGGAAACAATATAATGAATATCCGACTCTCGACGAATATCGTTCCATGGCTCCAGTTCCTTTTCGCTATCATACGAATCCTGATCCACCACCACATCCAGACGCGAATTCAGATTCTCCATCATGCGTACCAGTTCAAGACCGACATATCGATAGGCTCCATAATGAAACGTACCGAATACTCCCTTGTTTCGAACACATTGTAAAATATGCTCGGCACCGACAATCTCGTCAAAACCAGCAAAGGCATCTGGGGATAAACGATATTCATTTTGTTCCAGATTGTTCATACGATATTTCATCCAAGTGGATTCAATATGATTGGTATCAGCGGAATCTAATGGCAGCAGCTCTTTGGAGATGTTCACGAGTGCCATAAAATCATCATAGCCCAGTCCATGTTCTTTTTCATATCGAAGCAGTTGATCTAACTCATTTTGTAATGGTGTTGTTTTCGTATTCATGGGGGATGCTCCTTTCTGGAATAGATACAGATTGTTGAAGCATATGCAGTAACTGAGAGAAGATATGAATCACAGTGTCATATTGAAAAGGAATACGTTCTGCGTTTATATCTGCGCCATGACCTTCGACCAGATCCATGCCGATGATGCCTGGTACATACCGCAAGCTGCGAATGACATCCAGCAATACATGTACAGACGGACCACCAGGAGAAGGGAAATCAACAAAAGGAAATACAGAAGGGTCCAAAACATCGACATCGAATGAGACGTAGATATCATAATGATACGCTGATAACGATTCCAATATATGCTGTAGTTCTTGCGCATTCAATTGTGCAGCAGGAATACAGGATAGGCGTGGATGCTCATAATATTGCCCAAGTGAGCGAAGTCCCCGAACACCGAGCTGTATCACATGCTCAACAATTTGATTGGCAAGTAAATGACGCACAAAATTTCCGTGATGTACTTCATGATCCAGGCGTAGAGGATCAGAGCCGCAATCCAGGTGGGCATCAAAATGTAAATAAAGAATACGTCGACCATTCTGCTTCAATTGTTTCAGAATATGGTATGTAACCGAGTGATCGCCGCCAATATATGCAAATTTGGCGTTAGCGGAGCAAAATTGCCGAATCGGCAGTTCCAACGATTGTGAAAGTGCTTCAGCATTGTAGTCTTGGAGCGCCATGTCGCCGCAATCATGTAGATGACAATGGGTGAGGATATGCTCCTGATAGTTTATATCGAAAATTCCACTGGATTGTGTACGTTCCAGTGCTGGGTAAAGCGGCGTTTTCGTACTCACATAACGTAGCGTCGCCGGAAACTGCCGTACCTTGCTGTCTGGATGGTTGGAGCCGTCAGCGAAGGGTAGACCCATAATATGAAGTTGCTCCGAATAAGGGGCGGATGGTAGAGAGGCGTGATAGAAGCATATATCCTGCGTAGGGCTGGAACATGTAACGTCTTCAGATAGCCAAAAGTTTTCCAAAGAAGAATCGCTAATGATTGCCTCGCCCCGAAGATTTTTATCTAATACATATTTCGTCTTATTCATGTTCCAACCTTCTTCCTTTTATGGAATAGCGTATAAATTTCAGTACCACCTGTCCCCATATCAGCAGGCACAATAACAGGTACGTCCATTGAGCGTACGAATGAGACAATGCTAATATACTTTGTAAACCCGATAAGGCTGCTATCCAACTAATGCAAAATGAAAGGTACAGCAATATACTCCATATTCGCATTTTGAATGTAGCCATGTTTTCCAATACATAATGACCGTCCAATCCATAAAATGGTAAAAGGTTAAAGGAAATATAAGGCATATAGATGAGCGCGATACAGGATAGCATCATGGAGAAAGGCTGCCAGATCAGAATCATAGAGAAAATAAATTGCAATCCTACGCCCGCTACACTGACAATGATATTTTGCTTTTCTGTCATCTCCTGTTCAAACGCAAAGTATGTTTTGAACTCTACCTGATACGAACGACGACTTTTGGCAATAACTACCTGATTAGCACCAAGAGCATAAGCACTTAACGCGTGCCCAAGTTCATGAATATACGTGCTTACGAACGTAAACAAAATATAGACCAACACAATCCACATAATGATCAGCATGCCCATTCCTCCTTGAGAAAAGGAATGGAGGTGCAAAAAGCCGAAGCTTTCTGCACCTCCTAAGTATATTAACAGCGGCCAGAAGCACAGCGTCCGCTTGCACAGCAACCAGAAGCATTTCTGCGGTTCGCTTCCAGTTCTTTCAGGTCTTTCGCGTCAACAGGTTTCAGAACGATACTTTTTTTCATGATGGACTCCTCCTTTCACGAGTAATATTTATTAAAAGTCAATTAGACCTTTAATCCATTTTCGTGAGGCAGTTCTTCCTGCTTGCCGGAAAAGATCACATCATGAGTAGAAGCGGGATGCATGGTGGTCATACTTATTGTCAATATGGAGTTAACTGTTGAAAAAAATAGCAGCCCTGCACACAATGATTTGAATACAATGTTCATGATCACCACTCCTTATGTAAGAACTGAATTGATCATACAACATTGTCTAAAAGGGTGGAAAAAGCCAGAATGATCATATTTTTTGGGTTTTATTACACTTAATAACAAATAGTACTTGTAGCGTGATAAAATATAATTGTAGGCATATTCCATGTATCATGAAGAAAGGAGAATGGCATGCAGCAGTATAATACGTTAGGATCAACTTTAAAAAAGTTTAGACTAGAAATGGGAATGTCGCAGCAACAGCTGGCACAAGACATATGTACTCAAGCGCAAATCAGCAAAATTGAAAAAGGTGACATTCTTCCATTAAGCAGCACATTATCTGAGTTGACCAGCAGGCTTGGCATTACATTGGATTATTTCTTTTCGTTTGTAAGAAGCCCTGAATTTGATTACGTGAGTGATTTCTTTTATTTTTTACGAAAGCATGCCAGGAACAAAGAATACGATGAAGCATTATGGATGGTACAAAAAGAAAAAGATAATCCGCTATTCGACTCCAAAGACAAAAAGCAGTTTTTGTTATGGCATGAAGGCATGTGCCACTTTCAGATTTATAAAAATGCCGACTATGCAATGCAATGTCTGTGTGCGTCACTCGACCTCACACCACAAATCAATCGAATCTACTCTGAACGTCAAACCGAGATTCTGAACAGCATCGGAATTATTCACGACCAATTGCACGAATACAGCCAAGCAGCAGAGACATTTCATACTGCATTACAAAGCTTGGACAAACTTCCTCTCGTACAGGATCGTAATATCCAATTACGTCTCTACTACAATCTATCCAAAGCATTAATCAATCTGGAGCAATATCAGAACTCTTTATTGTATTGTCAAAAAGGAATCAAACTATGCATTCAGGAAGAACGTCTGTACTTATTTGGAGAATTACATTATCAAATGGGGATCAATCTAGTAAATCTTCAGCGAAGAGAAGAAGGTAGGAGTTATATCAATAAAGCAAGAAGTATATTTGAACTTACCCATAAAACAGAGCTAATTACAATTGTAGATAGAGAATTGAATTCATGGTCTTCATAGAACAGCGAATAGTCGAGTTTGCTTATGAAGCTAGAGAGTAAACATGTAATTCCTTTAAGGTAGTAGATACAAGTGTCCAAGCCTTATTTCATAAATGTTATACACTAGAAAACAATCTATATCATGATCCCATTTTTTATCACAGATCAGAAAAGTTTTCAGAATAGAAAAGGAATCGACCACATAAGTTGTAATAGCAAAGTAGTGACCTTGGTAGACCGAGAATAAAATGCTAAATAAATAGTTGACTCAAACAATTCATCTATGATAAATTATAAAACGTTCCGCTTAAAGCTTTTACAGTTTTACAAGCAGAATAAACAATGTCATTAATTTCAATCAAACAAACTTTTAAATGATTTTGGAAAAAAAGTTGTTGACGAAATAATTGATAACATGATATGATCTAAGAGTTGTCACGAACGAGTGAGAACGATGTAAGGAATATCATGAAGATCCAAGTTAAACACTTAAAACGAGAAAAACTTCTTAAAAAAAGTGCTTGACGAAAGAAACACAACATGATATGATATAAAAGTTGCTGCGAGAGACACTGAGCGGCAACGAAAGAGTTTGATCTTTGAAAACTGAACAACGAGTGAGTGAAGAACTTCGGTTCTTCAAACAATAGAGAACAGCAATGTTCTCGCCAGCAAGAAATGAGCAAGTCAAACACTTTTATGGAGAGTTTGATCCTGGCTCAGGACGAACGCTGGCGGCGTGCCTAATACATGCAAGTCGAGCGGAGTCGATA
>NZ_JBFDUZ010000004.1:300000-381921 GCF_040719145.1 Paenibacillus sp. JQZ6Y-1 | reverse complement strand
ACGAATTTGACCGCGCATCGATTCAGAGATCGACAGACCCGCTGCATCATCTGCTGCACGGTTGATACGCATACCGGAAGACAATTTCTCCATACTTTTACTTGAAGAAGCACTGTTCAGGTTCAGGTTACGCTGAGTGTTTAAAGCTGCAATATTGTGGTTGATAATCATGTTATTATTTCCTCCTTGAAGGTACGTTCCCACATCCATGTGGTTTATTTTGGCGATTCAGCGGGTCGATCGCACCCGCCTTACCGCTCTATTATATATATCGTCCCTACGCACGATTTTGTTTATAGCATTTTTACATTTTTTCCATAAAACTAATATTGTTTTATAGGATCAAGCATCTTTCTGGCTGGACAACTGACTTTGCTGCTTTTTCCATTGCTCCAGTAATTCAGGTCCTACTGCAGCATGCTGATTGCTCAACTGGATAGTCTCATACACTTCTTTACGATAAATATCGATGTTTTTAGGCGCAGCTATCCCAATTTTGATCGTATCGGCGTCAACGGACAGAACAGTAATTTCAATTTGATCATCAATAATGATGGATTCGCCTTTTTTACGCGAGAGTACGAGCATACTTACAACTCCTCCTTCGTCTGTTTGGTCGTCTGAGACTGTAATGGATGCTTGGTTGTATAGGGCGTATTTTGCAAAATAATCTGTTTGGCTTGTTGTTGTTCTACGTTAAAGATGATCGGTGCAGCCAAATTCATCGTAATTTTCTCGGATTGCGTATGCCAGGTTACAATACAACGCACAGCAACATGTTGCTCATCATTGATCTCCAACTCTTCCTGTACATCCTGTGGCAGTTCAAATTCATATTGTGGAAAGAATACAAATGGATCGACCATAATGAAGCTGATGCGAGGATTGTCAGCCGCTTGCAGCAGACTAAACGATTCGTATTGTGGTATCACCGTATACTGATTGAGTTCAGGAAACCCAGGGATTCCCTTGGCAAAATGATAATTGCTCTCTTCCAGTGTCGTTGTATGATCGGGCGAAATGGATGAATTGGACATAAATGCGTAATCCTCCTTATTTTCAAGAAAAGGCTACGGACAGAGGTAGTCCATAGCCTTTTAAATTTACCTTTATGGTTTATATTGTAAGTTTAACTCAAGAAATTAACAAGAGACATCTTCATAACAGACGCAGAAGTTTGCAGTGCTGCTTGATAAATGGTCTGTGCTGTTGTGGTTTTGATCAACACATCGGAAATATCAGCATCTTCTACATTGGATTGCAGTGTAGTTACATTCAACTCACGATCTTCCAAACGGCTTTTCACCAATTCTACACGGTTGGTTTTAGCACCGACTTCAGAACGGGCAGCAGACATTTTGGTAGCTCTGCTCTGGATATTATCTAGTTCGCTGCTAACGGTGGTGGAATCTCCACTATCCATAGCAGTCGTCAAACGATCCAGAATCGAGAACACGTTATCTGTTTCGCTGGTGCTACCAAAGAAGTCATTACCACTCGTACTCACGCCCAGTGAAACTTGCTCACTAATTCCATATGTGATGGAGCCAGTGTCCGTTTTGACATTGGAATAGCTCGTTACAGAATCAGACAGCTCATACGGCTTAACCTCAGACTGCTGACCATTAAAAATATACTTACCAGTCAACTGACTGTTACCAATATCGACCAGCTGTTTTTTCAGTTCTTTCAGCTCATCACTAACCGCAGTCAGACCGCCCTTTTCAGTCGTGCCTGTACTTGCCTGTGTGGTCAATTCTTTGATACGGGTCATAATATCGCCGGCTTGACCCATAACTGTATCGGAATAATTAAGCCAACTCTCAGCATTATCCGTGTTGGTTTGATATTGTTTGTTCGAGTTTAGCTCAGCGCGATAACGTAGTGCATATGTGGTACCAACCGGATCATCCGATGCTTTGTTAATTCGTTTTCCTGTTGCCGATTGATTGCTTAGATTATTCATCGTATTCAGGTTGTTATTCAGGTTACGCAAGTTCTGGTTGGACATCATCGTTGAGGTAATACGGATTGCCATATGAAATCTACTCCTTATTTATTAAAGTCCAACTCTGCCCGTGCTGTTAATCAAACGATCCAGCATTTGATCCATCGTTGTCATGAAACGTGAAGCAGCAGTGTAAGCATGCTGAAATTTGAGCAGATCCGTCATTTCTTCATCCAGTGAAACGCCGCTGATCGATTGACGACTGGAATCCACCTGATCGGTTAATGTCTGTGCATTGGTCGATTGACGTGTTGCTTCTTGGGAATCGACCGCCAGCTGACCTACGACACCGTTAAAATAATCCTGAATCGTTGTTGGCGTACTGCCGCCAAAGTCCATTTTATTTCCTTTTAACTCCGACATGATCAAAGCAAGTCCACCGTTACCGGCAACCACTTTCTCGTTGGTTCCTGTACCTGTCGTACGGAGAGAGAAAGCAATTTTGCTTGGATCACTCTGAAGTGTTGTATTCAATGTGATATTGCCTGCAGTAATCGTGCCACTGCCGTCAGAAGAACTGAAGAAATCTCCACCAGCTTCGCCTGAGCTATTGTAGCCCAGTTTATGCAAACCGTTGATTCCGTTTACGGTAGTCGTTAGATCGGAAGTCAATGTACGGTTGCCCGCTGCATCGGAATAGGTGACACCGTTCAGTACGGTTCCTTCAGGAATCACCGAACCCGCTGGCAAAGTTACAGTAACTGCACCATTTGCGATTGTATTCGCCAATTGATCCAGTTGTGATTTTTGCTCCGCCACGTACTGATCGCGTGAGTATAACAACCCGTGAATTTCTCCACCGTTCAATGTTCCATTCTCATAAGCTGTCTGTACACCTGCCGCTGTAAGCGCAGTTACTGTACCTCCAGTTACAACCTGTTGTCCACCAAAACTCACTTGATAACCTGTGCTCAGTTCAGTCACCGATACATTGCCATATTTGGACAGCTGATCGATAGCGTAATCGCGCTGATCACGAAGGTCATTGGCGTCATTGCCCTGAGCTTCGATTTTCATAATATTTTGGTTCAGTGTTCCTACTGTAGATAGCAGGGAGTTGGCAGTCGATACATCCAGCCCTACGCTGGACGTCAGATCTGTACTCATAGTATCCAGTTGCTTGCTCATCTGATTCATTGCATCGGTCAGAGCAAGTGTATTCTCTTTTAAGACCTTTTGGTTGGTTGTGCTTTGCGGGTCGTTACTAAGGCTGGACCATGCTGTCCAGTAGTTGTTCAATACCGTTTGCAAACCAGTATCTGAAGGTTCGTTGATGATCGTCTCCAGCTTACTCAAACTGTCCGCTTTAACACTCCAGCTTCCTTGGGAAGCATTCTCATTACGGTACTGGGTATCCAAGAACATGGAACGAACACGCTGAATCGAGGTCGCCTCCACACCTGTACCGAGCTGACCGGAATTGGTCGAGTTGCGGAAGGCCACTGCTTCCAGAGGATTAGTGGCACTTGTATGTACCACCTGCCGCGAATAACCGGCTGTATTTGCGTTAGCAATGTTATGCGAAACTGTGCTTAAAGATGTCGTTGTAGTGCTCAGACTTCGGCGAGCCGTCTCAATGGAATGAAATGTTGATGTCATATGATCCTCCTAATATTAACCTCGTGTATCAAATAATCCGGAGCGAGTAGCGCCATATGCTTTTTCAGCCGGATGTTGGTAAGTTGCTTCCTGTTCCGGAACAAGCGTCATCATTTCCAATGAAAGGTCCACATAATCCAAAGCCTGTTGAATGAGCTGTTTATTCAGGTCATTAAGCTGTTGGAACTGCTGCAGGGTATTGAACAGTTCGGAGCTAACATCCAGCAGTTGTTGTTTCTCCGTAGGATCAAATACAAGGCGAGCCAACTCGGCAAGGTTCAAACGAAGTTTGGACTTAATGCCTCTGTCCAACAGAAAAGCGTATACCAGCTGCTCGCGTTCCTGTTCTTGTTGTCCGATGTGCTTGGCTACTTTGGATTCCTGATTCATAATAGCAATCAGTTCGTTCACATTGTTTTTGATTACGGCCTGCTTTTTGTTTTCTCCCAGTTCAATCATTTGCAGGTGACTTTCATTCAGTTCTTTTAATTTGGCCACCAGCGGCTGCACAGTTCCACTCATTGATTAATTCCCCGTTCCTTTTAAGAAAGGCAGCAGCTTGTCTGCCAGGGCTCCTGCATCTACTTGATACGTCCCTGCAGCTACTTGCGCTTTCAGACTTTGGATTTTTTGTGCGCGTTCTGCATTAGCAGACGCTTGCGTTGCATTGGCTTGCAGCATTTCCATAGCTTCCGGCGAGATGGATACTTCGTCTTTACGATTCGCTTTCTTATCGTTCGTTGCGGCTTTGGCTTCTGCACTGCGTTGATATGGGTTAATTGCACCTACACGTTGTGTATCGTTAATTTTCATGGTTTTTTACACACTCCTTAGTAAATTTGAGAAAGAGTTCCTACTTCGTGTTGTCATAAGCGTCGGGAAGGTGGACCATCTTTTCAAAATTAGGAAGTCCTTTTAGGATAACAGGAAGGTTGGGTGATAGTCGGAATAAGTAGGTTCCTGATATCATTAAGGCAACCGAATTTGTTGTTACTAAGATTATCGACCACTTTTACATCAATTTTTATAGTCTTAAAGTGGTTAATTACGAAGTAATTTTTTTCGTTTCTTAAGTCCCATTCCTGCACAGCTATGCAAGCTTTAACACTCTGATAGTACTAGGAAATGTCGTTATTTGACTAGGAATAGGAAATATTTCTAGTCTTTTCGGAATTTGTCGACAATTCGGTATGCCCCTTGGTTCTTAGTACCGTGTTCTTCCTTCTGTTGTTCTGGCTCCTGATACGCATGGCGAATATCTTTCGTTAAACGCGATCGGCAGGAATCGCACATATTGCCTTCACGGATGACCGTTCCGCATACTTCGCATGCATACCCCATATTCGGCGCATTGGCGATGGAGATACGTCCTTCGCGGATAAACTGAGTAATCTGCTTAATCGGTACTTCGGTAGCTTCAGATAGCTCCGTAATAGTAGCCCCTCTGTTTTGACGCAGATAATGATTGCAATCCTCGTACTGACGTTCAATTTTCTTAATGCAGTCACTGCACATTCCTCTGAGATTCAATACATACAATTTGCCGCATTGAGGACAGTTTCCTAAGTTCATTGCTAATTGCCTCCTGTCATTCTGTACAATCTATATGGCCCAGCTTCACAGTTATTAAATAAGATGTCTTTATTTATATCGTAAACTAACGTGCATTTTATTAGTGTTATATGTTAAAATTGTGAGATTTGCGTGTCTGCGTATACGATAGTCTTTAAATTGTCATACGTTTTCCTACCGCAATGTATAGTATCGATACATACAGAATGACTATATTAGGATCAATATAACAACGACGCGGTGGAATGAACATCCATGCCGTGCACTATCAAGAGCGCGCACACGTAAGCGAAAAGATTGCGAGCTGCTCCTGTCGCTGTGCACTCTCTAACAAGGCGGAGGCACAGCTATTGATCGTACTTCCTGTCGTATAAATATCATCGATAAGCAGTAGCTGCAATGGTCGCGGCGACTGCTTTTCTTTTATAGGACCTAATAGGAAGGTATTTTGCAATGCTTTTGCTAAAGATAGAGGACGAGATGCTAAACCTCTGGACAAAGGTAGAACATGAGCTCCACGAGAATAACAGTGTTCATTATCCTGATTCTGCTGCCATCGTGCAAGCCAGTCATTTGCCTCTGGTAAACATGAAAAGATGCCTTGCACATTGCGCAGCCTTCCAGCACGTCCCTGAGAGCTTTGTTTATCTGTGTGGCGGTTGCGCTGCAATAAGGGCAAGCATGGAATACGTAGCTTGTCTGCCAGCTGCTGTGCCATTACCTGCGCCTGATCAAATCCGCGACTTTGTAGCCGATCCGCACTCGCAGGCACCCAAGTAATCAAATCCGGTTGCCAGAAACGGTTATAATGCAACGACAACTCTGTTTGCATACGGTAATATCCATGCTCCATCAGAACACCAAACAATCCGGCATATCGTTCATTGCCGCGATATTTATATTCTGCCAGCCATTGCCGAATGTCCGGTGTATAGGATACAGCACTACGATTCAGCATAAATGAGCGATAGGCAAATGGTGTCCTCCGACAGTCTGGGCAGATTTCCGCTCTACCACATACGCTGCATTTGAGATCTATAATCCATGGAATGCTTGCTGCACAGATTGAGCACAGACCCGGATATGCACCATAGGAAGTCATTGTACGATGGCACGCGATGCAATCATCATGTTGTGGTTGCCAGATGGTCTGCCATTGCCGCTGCATAAATGAGAAAATATTCCTGACTCTCATTTTATATAGCCCTCCCTGCGCGCCACCTTATTCATCAGTCGGATTTGCCGAATGGCTTCCTGTTGTGAATGCGTTCGTTCGGTAGCGGCGAATACAACCTTGCCTGCTGGATCTTCTTCAGAGCGCCCAGCACGTCCTGCCATCTGAATCAAGGCAGCTGTTCGATATACGGAATGATTGGCTTCTATTATATATACGTCGCTCTGAGGAACCGTAACCCCTCGTTCCAAAATCGTCGTTGTAACCAGCACACGAATATGCCGCTCACGAAATGCTATCACTTTTTCAGCACGAGATTCATCCTGTGAGGAGGTTCCTGCCACCATTACATGAGGAAAATGATATTGGATGAGAGCGACCATATCTACAATCCAATCAATCCGTGGAACAAACCAGAAAATTTGAGCATCGCGTGCAATAGAATGCTGTAACTTGCTCATCAAGCTATGCGGAATGCTTCGCTTTTTCACCCAGTAGGAAAATGGAGCCATCTTCAACCAATAGGGAACAGGCAACGGATGACCATGAAAGCGTGAGGGGACTTTGGCGTGTGATAGTGTACCTGCTTTGATTTGTCGTTGTAATGCTGTAGAAGGTGTCGCTGATAAATAAACAAATTTTCCTGTCGGCAGACACACTTGGCTTGCCGCATAATGCAGCATAGGATTCCCTTCATATGGGAAAGCGTCGATTTCATCAATAATAACTAGATCAAATGCTGCTGTATAACGAAGCAATTGATGCGTCGTCGCAATCACAATCTGCCCTTCCTGCCAGCGCTGCTCGCTGCCACCGTAGAGTACAGTTACCGCATACGTTGGGAATGCTCTGCTAATACGTGGTGCCAATTCCAAAACAACATCGCGTCGTGGTGTAGCAATCAAGACACGTCCCTGCTGTCGAAGCATATAATCAACTAGCGGAAATGTCATTTCCGTTTTACCAGCTCCAGTAACTGCCCACATCAAAAACCGTGGCTGTGAGTGAACATAATGTTGTTCTGCCCGGTCTTGCAATGAAGAATCAGTAAGCTGCTTGTACTCTAAAGGAATAGATCTACGATTATGTATCGCTGAATATTTGTTTCTTACTATACTCATGCTTTTATATAGGAAGGCTTCGGGCTGAGTAGATAAGCGGTCTTGTAAAAATAATAATGCTTTTCCAGCTGCCTGTGCTTGCGGTATGCTCAATCCCCAATTGTGCTGAAGTTGTTGCAATGTTTCACGGGAAACATGACTTGTAAGCTTCACTGTCACAGGCTCTTTCAAATCGGAAGTAGCTTCCTTTGATAAAATAGGAGGACGCACAGCTTGTAAGATAATGCCACATTCTCGACTCCGCCCCATATTCAGACACTCTTCACAATATCCGCAAGACGATGAGCCGCAGCTGGCACATGGGGTATAACGTACTCTCGTACTATTGCAGCGGCGACAACGGATAGATTGATCGGTAGAAGGCTGTGATGATGGAGCTTGTGCTGATATAGTAGCTAACTGTTGCTTCAAACGTTCTACTAATGATATAGGCATAGCAGATTGTTGTTGAGGATAGACTGCACTTAGTATACGGATCTGCTTTTGTAAATAAGCGAGCTGCACACAACTACGCCAGCTGGTCAAATAAGGCGACTGACGATCTTCCAATAAACGTTGAAATTCTGGTATGAGTAAAGAACGTCCGTTGAGCAATCCGGTAATCGAAATCGCACCACAGACCAGCTGGCGCTTTACTGCTGCATCCAGCATATTCCCCTTTCGCACATCAGCACTGCTTGTTGTATGTAGTTTATTCTCTTTCAGCTCACCAGCGCTTGTTGCATGCAGCCTATTTTCTTTCAGCTCACCAGCATCGCTTGTATCCAGTAATCTTTGTCCTTCTGATGTATAGCCCTCGTCCCTTTGCCATAAAAGAATAGGCGTTGCGTTCATATTGTTCATAAGCGGTTCACGATCACCGGAATACGAAAAAGCCAAATTTGCAAATATATGCAGACTATCTTCGTACGATTTACGCTTCAGCATCCGCCTCTGCTGCAATCCCCATCCCGCCGGAATGTCCGTAGCAATAAGCCAGATGCGCTGTATATCTTTCTCTCTTCTGTTTCCAGCTACCCACCATAACAGATCCACTCGCATATCCAGCGAAATCTCAATCTGAATGTCCTGATCATATTCTATTCTATATAGATGTAATTTCGTCGTGCTCACCTCATCGTCTGGCATATGCCAATATGTAGCATATGCACATAAAATAAAAAAAGCACACTCTTCCTGAATAGGAAAAGTGTGCTTCACTTGTTGCTTACAGTATGAACGCATTACAGACGGCAAGCAATACCGGAGTTGCGTAGTTTGAGATTACAGTGTTACCCAACCATGCTTGATGGAGTTAATAACAGCCTGTGTACGATCGTCCACTTCCATCTTCTGCAAAATACTGCTGACATGGTTTTTGACTGTTTTTTCACTGATAAACAGGTATTCCCCGATCATTTTGTTGCTCTTACCTTCCGCCATCAAACGCAATACTTCAGCTTCGCGGCGGGTCAATGGATTATCGTCACCAGCTACAAATTTCACGCCAGTATCGCCATTGTTGTTGTTGTCTGCCAATGTACCCGTTTCATTCACATATGTCATGCGGCGCAATTGCTGAATCAGCTTACCTGTTACTTTAGGATGGATATAGGCATGACCTTCTACCACCGAGCGAATGGCATTCACCAGAGACTCAGCTTCCATATCCTTCAGCAGGTAACCAGAGGCACCTTTACGCAGCGTTTCAAACACATAGCTCTCATCGTCATGGATCGACAGAATGATAACCTTAATATCTGGGAAAAGCTCACGCAATTTCTCAGTTGCTTCTACACCGTTCTCGATTGGCATATTGATGTCCATCAAGACAACTTCTGGTGGAGTGTGGTTACAGAACTCCAATACTTGAATCCCATCTCCACATTCGCCAATGACCTCTAGATCATCCTCCATATTAAGGATGCGCTTTAGACCTTCGCGGAACAGTTGATGATCATCGGCCAGCAGTATTTTAATCTTTTTAGAGCCGTAATCATGGTTTTCCATCCTGTTACTCCTTTCACTTTTCCACATTCGTTGGAATATGAATCACAATTTTTGTCCCCTGATTTTCAGCAGATTCGATCTCCATTCTGCCGTCAAGCAATTCGACGCGTTCACGCATACCAATCAGACCAAAATTATTATGGTCTTTGGTGCGCTCTTCTACTTTTTCCAGATTAAAGCCCTTTCCGTTATCTTCAACGGTTAGCTTCACAATCTGGGCCTGGAATGTAATGATGACTGTTACATACGTAGGCTCGGCATGCTTAGAGGCATTTGTTAGCGCCTCCTGAACCAGGCGATAGATAGCAGCTTCCATGGCGGAACTAAGCCGGTATTCCTTGCCTCTGGTTTCAAAAATGGATCGGATTCGAGTTTTATCCTCATAATCCTGCACATACTTCCGCAGAGTTGGAATAAGCCCCAGATCATCAAGGGCCATCGGTCTTAAGTTAAAGATGACTTTTCTCATTTCTTCTAAGCTGGAACGCACTTGCGCTTTTAAATCTATTATTTCGTCTCGGACCATTGAATAATCCTGCTTTGCAATCATTCTTTCTACAATTTCGGTCCTAAGAACTAGATTTGCAAGCAATTGTGCAGGTCCATCATGGATTTCACGGGAAATACGCTTACGCTCATCTTCCTGCGCCAAAATAATTTTGAGGCCGATCAGCTGCCGATTTTTGGCTGATTCAATAATGCGTGTTACCTGATTCAGCTCACCGGACAGATATTCCAGTACAACCCCCATCTGCGAGCCAATCGTTTCGGCTCGCTCAATGGAGTTTTCTACATTCTTCACCCGTTTTTGCAAATCGTCGCGGCGGGCTTTCAAATACATTTCTTTTTCCCGATATATCATCAGATCAAGCTGTAGCTGAGTCGCCTTTTCGTAGGCTTGCTTGATATCTTCTTCATTATACCGCACAAAGTCACGACTTACCTCAGTTAGTCTGATTCGGGAACTGCGATAACCGACTTCGAGCTGATCCACCTTCTCGATTGTCTCTGCCGTTTCTCGCAATACCAATTCCAGTTCGGTATTAAGTGACAACAGCTCGCGACGAGACGTGTCCAGAATCTCGAAGATCTGGTATTTGCTGTTTTCCATTACGTTTGTCGCGTTCTTAATGACGTGATCTATCGCATCAGCGTGGAACTCCACTTGATCTTCTCCATTTCTGTAAGTCATTTATAATGATACTTTTATATCATATTATAACTTATCATGATTGGATAGTAATCGTCTTGGTTGTTTGATCCCATTTTACGTTTAATCCGAGCTGTTCTGACACGAGTCTAAGAGGGACTAAAGTCCTGCCTGAAACTACAACAGGTGCAACAGATGAGCTTTGACGCTTGCCATTCAGCACATAAGCCTTATCGCCAACCGTCAAATCCATCAGCTGCCCAGAGCGCAAAATCGTCACTCGCTGGCTGCTTTGATTCCAATTTGCCTGACCACCAAACGCATCAATAATATATTTGACTGGAATGTAAGTGGCATTGTCCTTCAGCATTGGAGCCGCATCGATCGATTGGGATGTACCGTTCAGGGTCGCCGTCTTTTTGCCAACAGTCATTGCCAGCGAACCGGTTGGATTCGTGTAGCTTGGTGCTTGCGTCGTTCCGGTCAGCTTGATGTTATCCAGCTGAATCATACCAGTTGCAGCACGCTCATCCTGTCCTTCCTCTACATTCACGACATAGAAGCGTTTCAGTTTGGCTGGGTAGGCAATATTCAATCCAGACAGATCCAGATTTAGTGTTTTCCAACCCTTCCAATTGATACTTTTCGCCAGATCAATGTAAACTGTTTTACCATTAGCATCGGTCACTTCACCGCGCAGCCAGTTATAGCTCTGATCGCCGTACACATCAACAGACATCGCTGTAGACCCAGCAGTCAGTGCTTTACCAGACGTACCGTTCAATTGTGCATACGCATATTTTTTACCGGTTCCTGCGGTCATATCGTAATTCAATTGCAGTACTTTGGAATTGGAATGATCATCAGCCCCCTGTGTGACAGTTGCCGATCCGGTTACTGCACTTGGATTACCGAGGAAGCTAATACCATAATTCGTATTTTCAAAATCCTCCCATGTGCTGCTGGAAGCACCACCACTGGACAATACGATCATCGTACTGAATCCATCATAACGCGCGATCGCATAGCCAACATCGGTACCACTGTTGACCGAATTGATTGTCAGCTGGTCACCTTTGACGGTTCCTTTAAAGCCAACAAACTCCCAGTTCAACATTTCTGGAGCGATGGTCAGACTAGAGCCATTTTTCAGCGTTGCGTTTACAGGGACGGAAAGAGTCGTACCTGCTTTCAGACTCGCCGTTTTCGTTGCTGGGGTCAGACTTTGAATAGCCTCTGCTCCTACAACCTCTACATTCATGCTAGTGCTGATTCCATTGCTGGTAGCAACCACTTTAGCTGTACCCGATTTCAACGCTTGGAATTGACTGCCCGTCCATTTGATGTTGCCATTGCCTGCTTTCCATGTTGGCTTGATGGCATCATTTTTGATCGGATTGTAGTACGTATCATAGCCTTTAGCGCTGTAGGTGGCTGTCTGACCGAGCAGAAGCTGTTTAGGACCGCTAATACTAAACCCTTTAACGCTGCCTTGTGGCGCAGTTGTATACACGCCTAGACCATTAACCACGCTACGCTGTGTTGTACCACCGTATTCTGTTTCAAACGTGAGATCTGCCTGATCTTCACCCAATGGACGAGTTACCAATGTCGTCGAGCCGCCACCATCTAGATTCAGACCTTTCCACACCCCGATGGAAGTCATAAACGATTGCAGTTCATACAGCGACATCCCTGCACTGTTATTATTGTCCTCCACAGCGATAATGTACGCATAACGTCCATCCTGAGAATAACCTACCGCTGTACGCGCACGGTTACCGCCAAGGGATGATACACTGCGCGAGAAGGAAGTTGCTTTCCCTTGGTCAACCAGAATTGTATGTCCACCGATCATTACTTCCAGATCAGACGGATTTACCATTTTGCCCGTTGATTTGACCTGCAGTGCATAATCAGCTGTTACTTTTTGTCCAACAGCCAGATGCTGCTGCACAAATTTGGCTGCTGTACCATGCGCACGCAAAATATAAGCGCCTGCTGGAACCGTCTGATTAATGCCTTTATTCAACGAAATCTGCTTGATCACACCATTCTGTACGAGTACTTCGGTAGGTGTAGTAGAGCTGTTCGCAGGACGTTCCACTGCTTTCCAAGCATCGGTATAAATGTACAATTTGTTCGTATGGCTGTACGTTTTGTCTGGTTCTGTCATATACGAAGCTTGGTTAATGCCTGCCAGATCAAATGTCGAACCATCTTCGGCTGTTACTTTACCAGTGAAATTAAATTGCTCAATCATCGGTGTGCCACTTTTGGTCACCCCAAAGGCGTACATACCGCTAAGCTGCGACGGGCTAGACATCAAAACGCCGTTGGATACCTGTGCACCCATAGGTACGCCTTCTGCGCTTGTATTGAAATAGTCACCGTTGACGCCCGCGACTGCGCCTGTTTCATGCGCCATACCCTCAACCGATTGACGAGTCGTGAACTTGCCATCTTTACCCGTCATTACATTCAAATTCACGTATGGATTTTGCAAATCTACCTGTACCACATCAGCCAAAATATTCACCGTTTTACCGGAGCGGCTCGTTTGGTAGCGGTATTGCAGCAATTTGGCTCCCGACGTAATATTGCTTTCGTCCAGCTTAGTCGTTGCAGCCGCATTTGCAGTATGTGTCGATAACAATGAGCCTGTCGGAATGCCCAACTCTACTACAGGTTGAATCCAAAGCGTGCCTGCAATCGTCAAGGCAATCCATTTGCGCATTGTTTTTGTTTTGCCAGTCATCAATTCAAACGCCCCTATCTCTTAAAATTGCCAGTAGCCCATAAAGTATGCGATAGATCCCTATTCATATACAGAGAATGAGTAGATGAAGCACAGCCCATCGCTTCTTAAATAAGTAAGAACTGTCACCCTCCAACGGTATCTGTTTCTCTACAAAACGAACTGCTCTAAAGCACTCATACCACTACATTTCCATTCCTTCTTACAAATGACTATACCTACTTATCTTTATCAGTTCACCTGATCACCTGTACTTTTCAAGCATATCTATGTTCCGATATACGTCCTTAAAAAGCCTTCTACAGTTAGACTTCATTACAGCCAAAAAGTTACGCTCTTTGTAGGAATTCTGCAAAAGAATACTGTTTCTATTTTTGATCTTCATTCAGGCAGTATTCTAATAAATACAGCACACGCTAGTTGTAGTATAGTACATTGCCCCTTATTTCAGAAGCTCTATTTATAAGGCTCCCATTCGATTGGACATTATAAATCAACTGAGATTTACAATCTTTCTGCAAAATGAAATGATAGACAAAAGGTATATGTATGCAAAATAATGCAAAAAGAAAGTAAACATCCAATACACTCTCCTAAAAATAACAGTATATTGAATATAATCATACAGCAAAAGCCGCCCAGTATAGTAACTGGCGGCTTTTGTATCGGGGTGTTACGTTTGTAATTTCATAACGATAAGATCATGAGAACATCAGTACAATATTGCACTCCATTCTACACGAAATCCGTATCCTTCTCTATCTAAGCGAAGTATGATCAATAAGCAAACGACCACTCATTCACTTCTAAACCATATCTATTTCACTCTATACCAAATCATGAATAGATATTCGTTGTTACAGACCTGCTTCAGATCTCAACAGTTCTGCTTTGTCTACGCGTTCCCATGGCAGATCAACGTCTGTACGACCAAAATGACCATAGGCAGCCGTTTGACGATAAATCGGACGGCGCAGATCCAGCATGCGGATGATACCTGTTGGACGAAGATCGAAATGCTTGCGGATCAGCTCCACCAGTTTATCTTCAGCTACTTTACCTGTGCCATACGTATCCACATTGATGGAAACCGGATTAGCGACACCAATAGCATATGCCAGTTGAATCTCGCATTTATCAGCCAGACCTGCAGCGATAATATTTTTCGCAACGTAACGAGCTGCATAAGCGGCAGAGCGGTCCACTTTTGTAGGATCTTTACCGGAGAAAGCACCACCGCCATGACGTGCATAACCGCCATATGTATCCACAATAATTTTACGACCAGTCAGCCCAGCGTCTCCTTGAGGACCACCGATAACAAAACGACCTGTTGGGTTGATGAAATATTTGGTCTCGTCATCCAGCAATTCAGCAGGAACAACCGGCAAAATAACATGTTTGCGGATGTCTTCTTGAATTTGTTGCAGCGTTGTATCTTCTGCGTGCTGTGTCGAAACAACAATAGCGTCAACACGAACCGGTTTATTGTCTTGGTATTCCACGGTTACTTGCGTTTTACCATCAGGACGCAGGTAATTCAAAGTACCATCTTTACGTACTTCAGACAAACGACGTGCGATACGATGCGACAATGCGATCGGTAATGGCATCAGTTCAGGTGTCTCATTGGTAGCAAAACCAAACATCAGACCTTGGTCACCAGCACCAATATTTTCAGTTTCAAGCTTCAGCTGCTCTGGATCGCGTGTTTCCAGCGCGGAGTTGACGCCTTGAGCAATATCGGCAGATTGTTCATTCAGGGAAGTCAGTACTGCACATGTATTGTAATCGAAACCGTACTTGGCACGTGTATAGCCAATTTCTTTTATGGTGTTACGCACAATTGCCGGAATATCAACATATTCCGATTTGCTGCTGATTTCACCGATAACAAGAACCAGACCTGTGGCAACAGACACTTCACACGCAACACGCGCATTTGGATCGTTTTCCAAAAAAGCATCCAGTACAGCATCCGAAATTTGGTCACAAATTTTATCAGGATGTCCTTCTGTTACAGACTCTGATGTGAATAAATGTTTTTTAATCGTGGACAACAGTTTCAACCTCCCATATGGATATTAAGGTGAGCGCATTGTGCAAAATCCCCAGCATCCCAGCAGAGCGTTCCCACACAAAAAATGAACCCTTTCCAACCGGAAAAGGTTACTTACAAGCCTCACAGGTCATGATAACCCATTTAGTAATAAGTGTCAAACCAATTAAGACGTAAATTCCAGTCGGAATTAAAGGTTTTAATCGAAGTAACATTTTGTTGTAGATGTGACTTCAATGTAATAATCTTTTTTATTGTATTAAGGTCTTCCAATTTATTATAAAGGAATACACAATACAACCATTGAATTCTGAAATGCTCCCCATGTAAAGCATGTATAGAAATAACAATGAAACCATATAATCATAACTATCATTGTAGTTTTGGTTAGAAAGCTTAGAATAGCGTCAAGCATTGACTACACATTTTGAATAACGAAAAGATACTGAATAATTATCAAAAGATATTGAATCTAGACTGGACATATCTCATGACCTACATATACTGCAAAGATAATATTTATACAACTTTTTTGAAAGTTCTGGTATTTCCTAGGCAGCAATACAATCCAGTTTATTGTACCCCGTAGCTGCCGATCACCATAACCGTAGCATTATAACTAGCTGCTGCATCCACAGTGACTCCACGTCCATCGCGAGGGAATAATAACAGATGGTTATTACTTATAACCTGCGAACCGCCTACTTCTGTGCCGCTCGTAATATCAATAATTCCGTTAGGAGCATCACTATACACTATCGCTTTACCTGTACGCACAATAACCTGAGTGCCTGCATCCGCAATTAACTTTTTGCCTGGTCGTAATTCTACGATGGACACTTTGGAATTACTGACTGGGCTAGTAGAAGTACTTGGTGTACTTGAACTATTACTCGTTGTACTGTTTCCATTTGTCGTATTAGAACTGCTGCTACTAGAGGAAGAACTGGAATGAGAGGAGCTTGTATTGGAGGAGTTCGAACTTGAACTACTATTATTTGTATTCAGAGTGCCACCTAATGCTTTTTGAATTTGCTGATCGACATAGCTTTTAGTTACAACTGGATCATCCGCTGAACCGAGTTGACTACTTGCATTACTTACTGTAGTGAATGAACTGCCTACCCATATACCAATACCTACTGTTGCTACCGCCAACAGCCAGATGGAACGTTTTTTCATATTAAAAGCCTCCCTGCATATAATAGAAAACAAAAATACCCCGGAGCAGTTTCCCACTCCGAGGTATCTCAGCGAAGGTATGACTACCTTCTATATTGCAGCAATCATATCAAGAGATATTATTTGCTGTTTACTGTTACAGTTTTGGAAGCTGCGTCGTATTGAACAACTGCATCCAGAGCTTTACCAACCCATGCGATAGGCAGTACAGTACGGTTGGATTTAGTTACAGCTTTAACATCCATGTTGATTGTAGTACCGTTGATTGTCAGTTGGTTAGTGTTCAGTTTCAGTTGAACTGTACGGTCACCTTTGAGCAGGGTAACTACGGAAGTAGCTTTGTCGAACAGGATGTTAGCTTGGGATACACCCAGAGCTTCTGCTACGTAACGAACTGGCAAGTAAGTGCGGCCGTTTTCTACGTAAGGAGCAACTTCAGCTGTGCGAGTTTCGCCGTTTACTGTGTAAGCAGTGCTACCGATTGTGTAGATAGCTTTTACTGCGTTGTCAGTAGTTCCAGCTGGAGCAGTACCGATTGTAGCGATAGCTGCTTGAGCTGCGTAACGGTAGCTGTCATGCCATACATCAGTTACATCGCCAGCACCGTGGTAAGCAGTATTAGCTGCTGCATCGCCTTGTACTTTAGCGATGATATCGCCTTGTGGTACAGTACGGTCGATACGCAGGTTTACACCGCTGATTGTTACTGTGCTTGCAGTTGTGCTTTCGCTATCAACGTAGAAGCGCAGAACGCCTTGAGTACCGCTGTTGTTGTAAGTGTCAACGGACACGTTACGGATAGTCAGGTCACCGGAAGTTACGGATACTGTCGGAGTGGATCCGAAAGTCACACCAGCTGGCAGCAGAATTTCTACTTGACCGTTATCGTCATCTGTCAGGGCACCAGCAGCGCCTTCTTTCAGAGTCAGATCGCCAATGGAAGCATTGTCAGTACCGATTGCAATGTTGTAAGTTGCGTTAGTAGCGGACAGAGATACAGAAGATACTGCTGTTGCTACTTTAACAGTACCAGTCAGACCTTGGCTACCAGCTACAGCAACATTCAGGTCACCAGTGAATCCTGGTTGCACGGCTACTTCAACATCTTTCAACGTGATAGAACCAGCGTTGCTAGAAGTGTTTTGTGTTGGGAATGTCATACGCAGAGTACGACCATCAGTACCAGTGTAGTTGATGTTTGGTTGAGTCAGACCGTTTGCAGTGTCGATAGAACCAGTTGTACCAGTTGCATCTTCACCATCTTCGTAAACAGACTGCCAACGAGCGCCCTCAGGCAGTTGCAGTGTTACTGTACGACCAGCGATGAAAGATCCAGCTACGGATTCTTTAACAACGATGTCGCCCAGTTGTTGCTCATCTTGACCAGCTACTACAGTAGTTGGGGATGCAACAGTTACACCACCGCCGTATTGACCGTAAGAACCAACAACCAGAGAAGATACGTTAGCGGAAGAGTTACCACTTACAGTTGCAGTGATGTCGCCTTCTTTAGCTTTATCTTCGTCTTCAACGGAGAAGTTCAGATCCAGGTCGAAGGAAGAAGCAGTAGTGGACAGAGAGTTAGATGCCAGAGTCAGTGTATCACCATCAAAGTTAGTGGTAATGTTACTGTCTGTCAGGTTGCCGTACAAGCTAGTGAATGCACCGCGACCATCCCACTCAAAACCAGTTGGAAGTTTGATTTTTACAGCGTTACCGTTTTTCAGGGAAGCTGCTACAGATTCAGTCACACGCAGTGTGAATGTGAAGTTGTCGCTACTGGAATCTGTTTCACGAGCTTCCAGAGCTACTTGACCAGAAGATACTACAGTAGCTACTTTAACGTTACCTGTTGGCAGACCGCTTTGTGTAGAAGCACTGAAGTTCAGGTTAACATCACCGCTGCTAGGACCAGTAGCGTTGATTTCGTTCAGGTTCAGAATCAGTTCAGCATCATCAGTATTGTTAGAACCACTGAAGAAGATTTGAGCTGTTCTAGAATTCACTGTGCTAACAGCAATACTTACGCCGCCACCAGCGTTAACCAGTTCGTAAGTGTTTGCAGTAGCAGAAGCTGTACCTTCAGTCAAAGGAGCATTAGTTGGGAATTCAAAACCTTGTGGCAATGTAACAGTCAGAGTTTGACGATCAGCATTACTCAAAGTACGTTGGTCAACGTTGATTTTAACGCGGCCCAGAGCAACACCCGGTTGGGAGCTAGTGCTCAGAGTTGGAACGTTGTAAACATCAAAGCTACCTGCTGCATGTGCTTGCGATGGAGCAATGATACCTGCAACTGGAGCTACGCCTGCCAGCAGAGCTGCGCTTGCTGCGACGTTAATTACTTTTTTAGTAGACTTTTTCATAACCTTTTGTTCTCCTCCTTGAATATCATAAACATTTTTTTTGTTTTTTTGTTTGTTATGGATTTTGTCACTCATCAGTCGTTACACCCCCTTTCCGAGTTCAAGCAAATCCCATTTTATGATGATATCTGTGACAAAATCACAGAAAATCGTAACCGGAACATTCGTCAATCGAAAAACCGCAGTGTCCAAAAGTATTATACATTGCGCCAATGATGCCGTAAAGACATTTTTTCACATCGGAATTGTTGAATGTTCCACTAGGGTTCATTGTCATTCAACAACCTGCCAGCATGTGTTTGCTGTCGTTTCATCAGGTTCATATATGTAGACGCATGTTTTCTTTAAAAGTTGCAGTGTCTTCAAAAAAAGTTTTACTTTTTTTGCCGAACCTTATCAATCATACTACACTTTTAAAAGAAATACCAATTTCGCCTTCATACTCCTGAGTCCGCAGTACTTTTTGTTAACTATACTAGTACTAAACAGGTTTGTTGTTCTTTAAACAGGTGGCTCAGCGAATATTTCAAACTTGCTCGCTGTTTCCAAAATTATAGACGCAGGTAGTTACAAAAAGGTTGCAAGGTTTTAGAACTTTTTTATCTTTTTTTCTAAATTCTTTTGCTTTTCTTCGCAACAACACCTGTAATTCCTTGATATGACTGGGATGAGGGATATTTGTCTTCATATGAATTTCTTTAAAAAAGTGAGACTGATTTGATAAATCATTTCGATTTCTTTCTAAACTGCTCTGTTTTATATTTTGAGTAGGTTATTGCCTATCTATGTAACACGACCAATCCAGTATAGTGACTGTTGTGGAAGTACGTTCTCCTTTGTACGCATTGCTTACCTTTTTCTAATATTATTATCGATGATCCATTACATGCTTAAAGTTCAGCTTTATGTAACTCATCCTGTTCAGACATATTAAAACATAATAAAAACCGTACCTCCGAATGCAATCGGAGATACGGTTTTAAATGTGGAATGGATAAAAGTTAATATCCGTTTGAAGCTATAAACCTTAAGACATCTTAGGCAGCAATTTTTGACCAATCATGACACGTGCAAGAATAGCAGCTGTATCAGCACGCAGCATTTTGGCTGTTGGCTCAAAGTTATAGCCTTTTGTTGTATCGGTAGCGTCAATAGCAGAACCGTTGATATATCCTTTTTTCGCTACTGCTAATACGGACGCGCGAGCGTAGCGGTCAATAGACGCATAGTCTTTGAAGATCTTTTGCAGACCTGCATCGACTTTGGTATTATCGGTTTCCAGCTTCAGGTTGGTTGCGCTGGCGATGATGACAGCAGCATCCTGACGTGTGATATTATCAGCTGCGCTAAATACTTGCGGCTGGGTACCACGTACGAAGCCAGCACGAGCAGCTGTTTCAATATAACGGAAATCATACAGCGAATCATCTGTGATAGAGTTCAAGCTTGTACTCACATCAATGAAGTGCTTAGTACCATTGTAGTTTAAAGGGATTTCCAGAGCTTTAACAATTGCAGTTACAAACTCACCGCGAGTGATATATTGGTTAGCACCGAAAGCTGTATCTGGATCGGTTGCTTTCATAATTCCTTTGGAATAGAGAGCTTCCATATAGTTACGTGCATAACTGTGCTGAACGATATCGTTGTATGAATAGCTCAATTTCGCAACTACATAATAACCAAAGCGGTCAAACGGTACAGTGATCGTACGTTTGCTGGCATTAACAACCCCACCAATATTACTCCACTGCTTCAGTTCAGGGTCAAAGTACAACACTGTTACTGTTTTACCAGCATCTACAGCCATATCGGACAGATAAGACAATGTGATAGTACCACGCTTCGAAGGCACCAGTTCGTTTTCAGAAGCACGCAGGTAGTAGCTTTTCGCTACAGGGTTGCTTGTATACGTTGCTGGTTGATACGGGTCTTGACCTTCTGTAATTGGATCATAAGCTGTTGTTGAGGAGTCATCTGCAACACCTGGATCAATCCAGTATACATCACTGGCTTTGACAAAGTGTGTGTTAAAGTTGGTTACAAAGTATTGCTTACCAACGGTACTGAATAGAGCCTTCACGCCTACAGGTGCAGTTTCAATATCATAACGTTCTACTACACCATCATTGCTGTTAGCGATAGCAAAGAGCAATGTGTTGCCAGAAAGCACTTCGCCACTATAATCATCAGTGGAATCAGCATCTCTGCGAATCAAACTAGTACCTGCAGGGAACTTCAGTTGCAGATCGCCATTAAATACTTTAGCCGAGTTTTTCATTTCTTGCATATATTGTGCACCCGGAATATTGGTAGGCACATAAGTTACAGTAACGGTATCTTTGGTGGTGTTATCACCAATCGTTACAGTAATTGGAATCTTGGTTTCTTTGTTCGCTTTCAGATCCTTGACACGGACATGGTAAGCATATTCAAATTCAGGATTGCCATCATGATCCATATCCAGTTGTTCTACTGTAGCTTTTTCTTTATTGATCGTTACAGCTGATGCATTTTTGGAATTGATAACAACGTCTATAAAGTTGCTGTTTGTTGTTTTTTGAGCTGTCAGCGGACGAACAATGTCGTACGTTGCACTAATGGGGTCAATTTCCATTGTAGCTGTTGCAGTTGGACCGCCATCACCAGTGTTGTATACGGTAAATGTGTATACAATTGGGCTGCCATCCGTAGGCATGCTTCGATTACGCAGTACAAAGGCAAAAGACTGTGTGCTGTATTCGTAGTATACGCTCAAGCTATCTACTGCAGCCTTGGATGTGTTGAACGCATCCGATGTGGCTACACCACTTTGCATAGCGCCAAATTGGTTGTTCAACGTCCATGTTGCTACAGTAGCACCAGTGGAATCGGAAATCACCAATTTGTAGTTGGTTGGTGTATTAATCGAACTTAAGTTACCACTTACAGCAGAGGCTGTTTTACCAAGATCCACAAAATCAAATGTTCCATATACATTGAATTTGGATTGTTTGGTTGTGTAGTTGGAACCACTCATTGGGAAGTTGGTAGCGTCCTTCGCTGTCGGTACAGCATCATTCGCACTGGAGTAGGTGAATGGGAACATACCTAGTGTTGTGTTATACGGAACAACTGGAATATCTGTTGGAACCAGATTTACTTTGATTGTATTCTCATACGAAGTAGTGCTCGATTTAAAGACGAACTTGATTGTATTTTCACCAGAGAACATGGCGCTATATGCATCGCTATAGCTAACAACTTGGAAGTTCTCAATGCCTTGTCCACTTACTTGCTGCAGTGGGACAAGAGTATTGTTGATATAGAAGAATACAGTCTGTCCATCTCCGCTGTACTTGATTGTGCTGGTATCTGCAACGTTTTGCAGTTTACCTTTGAAGCTATCCAGACCCGTAACCACAACCTCTTGGTTAACGGCAGAGTTATTTTGTCCATAACTTACCACTTGACCATCATAAGCTTTAGTGTACGTGATATAAGGTCCGTACAGAATATTAACTGTTGCCGAAGACGTACTTGTCTCCGAACCTTTCGTTGCTGTAAACGTGAGTTTCATAGTTCCGGTAACCGGAATTTTACTCAGTTGAATCAGATAGCGTTTCATTGTTTGTTGCGTTCCGTTGACGTTAACAACTGTACTAGAAGTTGCAATCTGACTTGTTGTCCATGTGCCCGCTGTTACGGACTTACCAGTAGAATCGACAATTCCAGTCAGATCTACAGTTGTGCTGTTGTCTGCATTGGCAACCAGTACTTCAACTGCTGTTGGCAGTGAGAAGATATTAGCGCCATCTAGTGTAGTTCCGGTCATACTCAGTGCTTGACTGGACGTAGTAGATGCAGAGTAGCCGGACAGATAATTCAGTTTGTAAATATACGGAGATGTAGAATTACGCAGTGTAAAACCAAGACCCGGACTTGTGATAGTACCACCGGATGCTGTCAATTTCACATTGACTTGCTGTGCAAATGCAATGCCACTTGTATCTGGAATAGTATATGACAATGTCATATAGGATGTTGTATTGTCTACGAGTGTTGGTGTGATCGTTCCTGTTGCGGATACACCACCAGACAACGTATACGTCAGGTAATCAGTCAGTGTCGGCACTTTACCATCTGTCAAAGGAATAACGACTTTACCTGTTACGCCTGCTTTACCTTTACCATCAGATTCAGGTGCAATACTGAAATCTGGGAAGTTAGACAGATCAGTCGATTTGTTGCTACCGTTTGTAGCATACGTGTCATAAAAAGTAGTGCTTCCGTTGTAGAAGGTCACTTCACGAGTAGTTGTGAGTGTTTGCGTACCATTAGAAGCTTGAATGCTCAAAGTGTTTTTACCGCTGTTGATCGTCAGTGGTGCTACAGTAAAAGAATAATTATTAGAACTGGACACTGTTGCCGTACGGCTGGAACCGCCATTTACGGATACAGTTACTTTTGTTGCGTTAGGAGCAAAACCTGTCAGAGAGATACTCGCTGTATCTTGACCAAAGCTTGTTCCGCTTTTAGAAGCAGTCAGAATAGCTGGTGAATCTTCGCTTAATGCTGTTGTATTGCCATCCAACAAAGCGGAAAGATTGTAAATCGTTGGACCATCATGATATTCAAAATAAATCGATTCCGATACATTGGAGCCACCACCGGATGCTGCACCGGAGAAGGTTACTTTATTCAGACCGGCATACAAAGGAATATCAGTAACAGTAATACTGGAGTTGCTTGTTGTATAGTTCGACAAACCGGTCGTTTGATTCGTCGTATCTTCTACATAACTACTACCGTTTTTGTAAATACGCGTTACGCTATAACGAATGCTTGTTGCATTCACGCTGTTATAACTACCTGTAATAGTTACCTTGCTATCCCCTACAACGTGTGGGGAAGTAGGATCATAGCTTTCGTTAGGGAAAATGAAAAAGCTTCCTGTTGCTGCATGGGCTGTGCTTCCACCAAATCCCTGCGGCAAAAGACCAGCCAGCAAGACTACCGCCATAAGCATCGATAGTATTTTCTTCAAAATAATGTTCCTCCTCTTATTCCGGTCGCAGCTCCAACTCTATTTTGCGGGCTTAACCTGTCTACCCTTTTTATCGGCAATGGTATCGCAGATTTTAATAAAATCAGGAAATTAACAAAAAAAACCTCTCATGTACAGGAGTGTAAATGTTACGATATGGACAAATTTAGAGCGATAGTCGCTGAATCGCTGAACTGGCTGACCAGACTGCTGTTGAAGTTACTTCTAAATAGCATTCTTCGTTTTCGTGTCCAAAATGGAATACATATAATAGAAGAAACTCGATTTTTCTGCTTCTATATTAGAGTTTGTTTATAGTAAGTATCACATCCTTACATATAAAAAAGCCTCCGAGACCAGTAAAGGTGTCGGAGGCTTTCCTTGATTTCTCTTATTATGAAGTTTGAGATGCTGATGTCACCGTCATTATAGGATACGATCATCGATTGAATGTTACCCATCTGCTCAGATGATTCGTAACCATTGCCATCCATTTCAAAGCATGATTCGTTTGAGTTGGATCGTAGATAATGATATTGCCTTACGGTTTGCTACCGCGAGTCGGATCAGGCTTAACTCGTAAACGGGCAAACAGATCAAGCAACGGACGTTTTGTTTGACCGACCAGACCGATTAGCTCAGCACCAATCTGCATAACGAACATCATGACACAAATAACGGCAAAGGTAACCCAGTTGGCATCGTTTACCGCTGCTGTCGACTGAATGATCGCCAGAATGCCGAAGAAAGCAGCGATTCCGTAAATCAGCAGTACTGTTTGACGATGGCTCAAGCCTAGTTCACGCAGACAGTGGTGAAGGTGCCCTTTATCCGGTGCAAAGATCGGCTTCTTATGTACCCAGCGACGAATGATAGCGAAGAAGGTGTCTGACAAAGGTACGCCGATAATGATCAGCGGTGTAATGAATGATACAACAGCAATCTGTTTGAATCCAAGCAGCGACAGCATCGCCAAGCTGAATCCAAGGAACAGGGAACCGGTATCTCCCATAAAGATTTTGGCAGGATGGAAATTAAAGTACAGGAATCCAACAATCGCGCCCAGCAGCAGTACACACAATACAGCTACCGGATAGTTGCCCATAATAAGCGACATTGTAAAGATGCTGCCGATGGCAATCGCTGATACGCCGGCTGCCAGTCCATCCAATCCATCAATCAAGTTGATAGCGTTAGTAACTCCGACGATCCAAAATATGGTCAACGGAATCGAAATCCAATTTTCGAGTGAGAAGTAATTATCCTGAAAAGGAATATCTAAAAAGTCGACTCTAATTCCATATCCAAATACAACGATACATGCAGCTGCCAGTTGTCCGCCCAGCTTCACCTTAGCAGAAAGCTCGAAACGGTCATCCAGTACGCCAATCAGAATAATGATAGCGCCGGCAGTAAAGAATGCCTTCATAAAGTTGGCGTCACGCGCCGGAAGATCAAAAGGCAAAAACGGCAGTACAGCCAAAAATGCGATAGTAAATGCAAGAAAAATACCCAGACCGCCCATACGTGGCATAATGCGCGTATGTACTTTGCGGGCATTGGGAACGTCCACTGCTCCGATCTTAACCGCAAACTTTTTGACGAGAGGTGTAAGAACGAGCGCAAGCACAAGCGCAAGTACAAACCCAAGAATACAAACGATTAACATTTTGCTTTTCGACCCCCAATTTATCTCACGGAGCCAATTATAACCCCGTTCGAATCTAAACACCAAGCTTTTTTTAACGGTTTTTCAGCGGAATGTGCAAAATAATCCTGTATTTATTGAGCTTTTGTTACACTTTCCTTGTCTTTAAGCACTTTTACGGCAAATTTGGGCAGCACAAGCATCCGTTTATAACGGTGAGGCTCTTTCATCAGCCGGTAAAACCATTCCAGACGTAATTTCTGAAAAGCTACCGGAGCCCGTTTGGACTTGCCTGAAATAATATCGAAGCTTCCGCCCACACCCATCATAACCGGCACATTCAGCTGCTGCTTATGTTCACCGATCCACGGCTCTTGATTATCCGCACCACGCGCCACAAACAGCAAATCAGGCGCCGCTTCGCGAATAGCAGCAATCACCTCGGCATCCTGATCCGGTCCGAAGAACCCGTCACGATAACCAGCGATTACAATCCCCGGATATAAACTTTGTAACCGGGTCGCCGTTGCCTGAATCACTTCAGGGGTAGAGCCAAGCAGATAGACCTTCCAGCTATGCTTCTGTCCTACATCCATCAGGCGATGCAGCAGGTCAAATCCGGCTACACGCTCGGCAACCGGCTGTCCGCAAGCAGATGCTGCCCAAACTAGCCCTGCTCCGTCGGGAACAAGCAATTCGGCTTCCTTCATCACTTTCATGTATTTCGGCTGTTCCAGCGCGGTCATGATCATAATGGGATTAGCTGTAATGATCTGGCTTGGTTGGCGCAAGGCGATACGTTCTTCCAGATAGCGCACAGTGTCGTCCATATTCAGTTTGGATACGTTCAATCCGTAGATCGGAACGGTTGGGATGGTACGGGTTGCATTCATATATTTGATCACCTTTGTTTCAAAAAATAATGAGCGATAAATTGTGCAGGGCTAGCTGCATCCTGCTTGAGCGCCTGAATATAAGGTGCTTTTTCGTTTTTCCATTGTTGCGGTTGATCCAGTAGAGTTGCCATTTCGGCTTGCAGCTGATCGCTATTTACAGCTGTACTGGTACCTGCTGGTTGAATATGCAGACGATTCAGAAACTGGTCGATCTTCGGATCATAGGAAATGCCCAGTAGCGGAACCTGCAACGAAGCGGCATAGATCAGACTGTGCAGACGCATGCCTAAGATCAAATCGCAGTCATTGACCTCCGCCAGCATTTGCTGGGGATCGGTGACTTGCTGCGCAGTACTTATTATACTGCCATTGCTACTTATATCGCCAATGCGTTGTACTACATAGGCAGAAGCTTGCTCGTCTTCCGGCAGATGAAAAGGTAGAAAACGTAGATGAACTGGACGAGTACTAGCGAGCTTTTTCAACCCATCAGCAATGCCATCCAATTCGCGGCGTTGCTTATCCCAAAAACGAACGGAAATACCAATCACCGGTAATGTATGTTCTTCTTTTGCAGATGTTGACGGAGAGACTAGATGATCATCTACTTTGGTAACATCAGTTTCTGGCAGCGTTAGACCCATAACTGGATCGGCGACAACAGAGACCCGCTCGGCTTCGATCCCCATTCTGCCCAGCAAGGCAGCAGATTCCTGATCACGGACAGAAATATAGACACTTTTGCGAAATACGTTACGAATCCATGTAAAGAAAAAGGGACGCTGTACGGGACCAACGCCCTGCGCATAAATGAACACAGGCTTGCGCGCCCATTGCGCAATATGGACAATACCGAGGTAATACGGAATGGTCAACAGACCAGTGGAATCCTGTAACAGACTGCCACCTCCGCTGATCATGCCGTCGCTTTCCTTCATTAGTTGGCGAATCTCGGCAAGCTTCATCCGGTGGACAGACCGCACATTGTACATGCGTGCGGTCCATTCTGGATCATTGGACAGAACAACGGGAATAATCCGTATGCCTTCTGCCTCTTCCTGTGCTGCCAGCGAATTCAGGATGGACTTCAATACTGCCTCATCGCCGCTGTTCCCGAAACCGTAGTAACCGGAAATTACGATTTGAACAGATTTGGAAGCCATTTACGCCAACACCTTTCGATGAATTGCCAGATAACGATGGCTACCAGACCGAGGATCAGACCCAGTCCCATACCTAGTAGACCACGGGACAGAGAAATCAGAACTGGCGAGTGAATATGGGCAAATGTATCGACCATCGACAGTTGACCGATAGAAGCGATAATTAGAATATAAATTGCCTGACGATATTTCGCAGCGATGAAGACGCCAACGATAAACAGCGGATGCGCCATCAAAAATTCTTTGTTACGCGGACGGACATTGAACAGCCCTTCCAGTGCATTACGGAATTGCAATTCCAGTGGGGATACGGTTCCGGCATTACCTGTGCGTGACAGATAGTACATACCGACAACACCAACGATTCCAAGCACGATCACCCATGTGAGTGTAATCGGACGCGTCAGCAGCTTGCGGATACCGGAGAAGCCAAATCCTTGATTACCACGATAAAAAGCAATATATAGCGCAGTCAGCGCAATTGGTGCAAAGTGCAGCAGGCTGACGCCACGGAATTGATTGATGACGAGTTGATACGTAATATCATCCAGTAGACCGATAATGAATAGCGCTCCGGTCAACGACCATAGCGAAGTACGTAGGAATAAGAGAACCGACTGTGCAACACGCTTTGCAACGGTCAGTGTATGACGTGCATCATACAGCTGATCGACTTTGCGTACGGCATAGATCATCGCAATGGTTGGGATACTAATCGCTGCCAATAGGGCAACGCCTTGTTCCAGCAAAAGCGATTTGTGAATCACGATCAGACCTGCACTACCAATCAGACCTAATGCAAAGACAGTTAATGCCCATTTACGTGCAAAATAGTGTACCAGTAATGAGATCGCAGCAATCGCACCGATCAGCACGATTAGCTTAACAACACGTTCCATCGGGAAGGTGCTAACATCGCGAGCTTCAGCTGGAGCGATTGTAAAGCCATTTTTCTGAATATCCTGAATGGCATGACCCTTCGCCTGCAAACTCTGGATAATGTTATCAATCGAGTTTGTCATAGCTGCTTTGGTTGTATCGCGCGATACCGCCAGATTCAGATACATCATGCGAATGTTGCGGTCTTTGCTTGCCAGTACGAAACGATCAGCGACCGTAATCGGGTCGAGCTGAGAATCGCCTTGACTGAGCGAGTATAGACGAACGACATTGTAGTTGTTCAAATACGCCAGTTTGCTAAAGCCATCCTGTGGCTTTTTCAGATTCTCAATAGCAGCGATAGCGATATGATGCTTTTTGAGCAGATCGGCAAACGCTGTAATACTTTTCTTCTCAATATCATCATTAAAGCCCGTTACACTGGCTCCGTCGAATAGAATTGTTTTCACGCCATATGCAGAAAATTGATCCATCAGCGCACTCATCATTTGCTGATTGTACGGCAGTGCATCATTCAGACGCGGTACGATCTGGAAGCCCATATCGTGCATCATTTTCATGGCAATCGGGTCAGGATCGAGCGGCTTCAAGCCGGCATCATCCGTAGACGTTTGAATTACGACGCCCGGCAGTCCTTGATAGGACCAAGACGATATGGGAATAGACAATGAACCGAATACCCGCTCAAGAACTGGACGCAAGGTCTGCTCGTTCTCTTTGCTGGTGAACTGGACATATGTAAAATTGTCGTTGAGTGGAATCACCTGATTTTGGAAATTAGCCACATCCGCAGAACTATACACATGCAGACGACCGGACGATTGCAATTCGCTCAGATTACTCTGGTATAGAGCGACCGAACCAATACCGGCATTTTTCATGAATTGCAGCTGTTCCCTGATATAATCCTGGGGATGAGGCTGATACGACGCAACAGTAATCAGATCACGATAATTTAATACAAATTCCACATGTTTGGACGTGCTTTCGGTTTCGATCCGGCTATAGGCAATCGGCAGTGAAGCCACCATACCGATAATAACAAGAATCCATAACCATTTCGCAGAAGCAGTATTCCAATGTTGCCATTTCTGAACCACTCAAGTACCTCCTTAATAAGTTCGCTATGCACCTACCGGACATCTCCTGATTATGCGCATAACGAATGGTTCCGTCGTCCGCAAACTGCCAGGCAACGGAACCGCTTCATTCATCTGCTCTATTATATACTGTACACCAGCTGAAATAACACTGCAAAATCGCGACAAAAGCTATAATTTACGCATAAACATAGCAAATGTAGATTTTAGATCGTCTCATGAATGGAAAAAGAGGCATTCTGCGCTTCCATTTCCTTTTGCAGCATGGTTACGGAAAACGGAATTGCCTCTCTTTCGCATGATTAAGCAGGTTATTACGATCGAGTTGATTTCATACTACGATGCGACACTGTCTTACCCGTCAACGCGGCTCATTACTGCCTGCTTCAGGTTGTTCAGACGGGCTTCGGAATCGCTTGCCGAGTCGCCACGTACCGCAAAGTACACTTTGATTTTCGGTTCTGTACCGGATGGACGCAGGCAGAACCAAGAGCCGTCTGCCAGCATGAATTTCAGCACGTTCTCTTTTGGCAATCCATTCAGACCTTTAGAGTAATCCAGCGCCTCGCTCACTTGTACACCGCCGATTTCGGACGGGCTGTTTGTACGCCAGTCTTCCATAATGCCTTGAATTTGGGCAACGCCGTCTTTACCTTTGAGCGTACGGGATTCCAGACCTTCGAGGAAGAAGCCAAATTGATCGTACAGCTCTTGCAGCACATCATACAGCGTTTTACCTTGCTGTTTGTAATAAGCAGCAGCTTCGCTGATCAGCAGTGCAGCAACTACAGCATCTTTGTCGCGGGCATAGTTGCCAGCCAGATAGCCATAGCTTTCTTCATAGCCAAATAGGAACGTGTGCTCACCAGATGCTTCAAATTGATCCATTTTCTCGCCGATGTATTTGAAGCCAGTGAGTGTGTTGTATACAGTGGCATGATAGTGCTCAGCGATAGCCGCACCCATTTCGCTCGTTACGATTGTTTTCACGACTGCGCCGTTGGAAGGCAATTTGCCTTGCTCTTGCAGTTGGCTCAGATAGTAGTGAATCATAATCGCACCAGACTGGTTACCTGTCAGAACGAAGTATTTGCCAGATGGGTCTTTAACTACCGCACCCATACGGTCGCTATCCGGGTCGGTTCCGATCAGAATATCAGCGCCGATCTTCTCACCTAGCTCAATCGCCAGTGTGAAGGCTTCGCGTTCTTCTGGGTTTGGCGATTTCACGGTGCTAAAGTTGCCGTCCGGCTCCTGTTGCTGCTCTACAATCGTCACATTGGTGAAGCCAAGACGTTTCAGACCTTCTTTGACCGGACGATTGCCTGTACCGTGCAGCGGTGTGTAGATGATGTTCAGGTTTTTGCCTGCATCGCCTGCCAGCAGCTCGCGGTTCACGCTGATCGATGTAACCGCATCAAGGAATGCTTCATCTTCATCATTGCCAAGCCATACGAGCAGCCCTTGCTGTTCCGCTTCTTCACGGCTTATGCGTTTGATGCTCGCAAAGGATTGAATATCACGAATTTTGGCGATGACTTGCTCTGCTTCGTCAGGAACAAGCTGACCACCATTGTTGTTATATACTTTATAGCCGTTGTATTCCGGCGGATTATGGCTAGCTGTAATCACGATACCGCCCGTTGCCTTCAGATTGCGTACGGCAAACGACAGTTCCGGTGTAGAGCGCAGCGAAGGGAACAGCTTGGCAACGATTCCGTTACCCGCCAGCACCAATGCCGCTTCCAGTGAAAATTCGGGGGAAAAATGACGGGAGTCATGTGCGATAACGACGGACGGCTTGCCCTCTCCGTTATGTACAGACAAAATGTATTCAGCCAGCCCTTGTGTGGCACGTCCTACGGTATAGGAGTTCATACGGTTGCTGCCCGCGCCAATGACGCCACGCAGTCCACCTGTACCAAACTCAAGATCTCTATAAAAACGGTCCTCCAGTTCGGATACCTGACCGTCCAGGCTTTGCAGTTCCTGCTTGGTCTGTTCATCAATTGTTGCATCGTTAAGCCATTGTTGCAGATTGCGCTGTGCTTGCTCGCTAAGTGTTGTCATTATATCCATCCCTTCTCCACTGCTTGATATAGGTTGATCCTCATCCAATATGGTCTTTATCTTACCGCTCAGGCTTTGTTCGGATCGGTAAGGGCAAACATAATCTCGCCTTCCACTACGACTTTACCATCTACGGTGGCTACCGCGCGGCCTTTGCCGATGGAAGCTTTCATGCGTGTAATCTCTACTTCAAGGCGCAGTGTATCGCCCGGTACGACTTGTCCACGGAAACGGACACCGTCGATTCCGGCAAACATCGCCAGCTTGCTGCGGTTCGCTTCTACTTTCAGAATCGCTGCTGCACCTACTTGAGCCAGTGCTTCCACGATCAGTACACCCGGCATTACCGGATAACCCGGAAAATGACCCGCAAAAAATGGTTCGTTCATCGTTACATTTTTGATGCCTACCGCACGTTTGCCTTCTTCCAGCTCTAACAGCCGGTCAACCAGCAAAAAGGGCGGGCGATGCGGAATAATTTCCTGAATTTGTTGTATATCATACATGCTGATAAAACTCCTCTCGTTCCTCATCATTATAGGGGCTTGATCCATATAATGGAATATAACTTTCGGGCAAAGATTGCGCCGCTTCCGGTCTTACTCATCCGGGCATTCCCCATCATTATAACGGTTTCGGCATAAAAAATAAAACTCCTGCAAATGCAGGAGTTCGTTGTCATTAGGGTGCGTATACAAGCTCAAAAATATGAGCCCACGTTTCTGGGTAAAAGACATCAGCAAAGCTTTGATGTCCAATCATAGCGTAGCCTACAGTCATGCCAATCAGTGCGGCGGCAGCAAAGCCAACCAGCACCAGCACAAGCTGCAGTGTTCTCATGCCTGCGGAACGCGGAGATGCAGCTGGCTTGTCTTTCGTCTTCTCCGGTTTCTGCGTTTCGGAAGCTGTCGGTCTTCTGGTCAGCCGCTTATTGGGGCTTGCCTTCTGAGTCCGTGCCGCTTCCTGAATGGCAGAACGACGATTAGCCACGAATCGTATTCGCCAAATTCATCATTTGATCACTGGACGACAATGCACGCGCTGCCAGCTGATATGCGCGCTGTACATTCATCATATCTGTCATTTCGCTGCTCAGATCCACGTTGGACGATTCCAAGAATCCTTGACGAATTCCGGTATCTGCGGACATCGTGCCTACTACTTGAGCACGCTGTGCATTCGCAGGCAGTACGAACAGATTGCCATCCATTTGCTGCAAGCCTTCTGGATGGATGATACGATCCACACCGATGCTTTGCGGAATTTGACGCTCTTGTCCGTTCTCCACGACCGTTTTGTTCACAACGGTTACTCGTCCCCGTCCATCTGTAGAACGAATGACACCCTTATCATCAATGCCGATATCTGTTTTGGCAGGAACCTTGATCGGATCCCCTTGATTGTCCAACAGCAGATAACCTTGAGCAGTTGCCATATATGCACTCTTCGGATCATTCGCTACCGGAACAAAGTGGAACGAGCCTTCGCGTGTCCAACCTTCTTTGCCGTCTACACTCACGCGGAACATAGCATCGCCTTGGATCGCCAGATCCGTTGGGTTCCCCGTCGTTTGCATAGCACCTTGAGTCATGTTCATCGTTACATCGCCCATACGCGCGCCAAAGCCGACATTATAACCGCTTGCGGTTGAACGTCCAGCCAGCGAAGATGCTGCACCAGGTTGTTGTTTTACAATCGTAAATACATCTTCAAATGTTGCATCCTTGCTTTTGTAGCCTACCGTATCCGCGTTAGCGATGTTGTCAGATACAACGCCCAGCTTTTGTTGAATACCGCTCATCGCCACCATAGCGCTGATCATGGAGTTGTTCATTATTGGCCTCCTTTATTTGCGAGTTGTTACAGAGCAAATGTATTGCTTTTATTATACACGGCCGACATCGTTAACGGTTTTATCCAGGCTTTTATCATAAAATTGTACGATCTTCTGATTCGATTCGTATGCACGTAAAGCGGCATTCAGCTCAACCATAGAAGCGGCTGCATCAACAGTAGAACCTTCCAGATACCCTTGACGAAGTTCTACATTGTCACCTGCTTGCAGTTCTCTTACGCCCGCTCGTTGTGTATTGGCTGCACTCACTTGAAATAGTCCATCACCTGTACGTGTCATTAGTCCAGGCTGATTAACTACAGTGATACCGATACGTCCTACCTGCTGACCAGTCTGCTTCGACAAGATCACGCCGCGTGAATCCACGCTGTAGTCATTCATCGAGCCTTGCAACGTCACAGGGTTACCGTTGCTGCCCAAGACGGCATTGCCGGTCGATGTGCGTAAAGTACCCGCACCATCCAGTTGGAAATTACCATCACGTGTATAACCCGTTTCGCCATCTTTGCCAGTCACAGCGAAGAATGCCTGCGGACGATACGTGATCGTGCCGTTGTCGGATACATATTTGCCGGAAGCATCGAAAGGAATATTTTGTCCGGTAGCTGGATCAGCCAGATTAATGTCCGATACAATTGCAAAATCATCCAGCGAGTTGGTCTGGTGTACATCACCTTGTACGTTGACCGATACACTCTCCTCAGCCAGTACGCCAGTATTAATGCGACCGATCTGACGATTCGTTTGCCCCTGGTCGCCATTGCTCAGGGAAATTAGCATTTCGGGAAATGAACGTTCAATGCTTTCCACCTGTTTGTAGCCTGGCGTATTCACGTTTGCAATGTTCTGTGTAATCGTATCGTGTCGGCGCTGTTGTGTAATCATGCCGGAAGCGGCAGTATAAAGGCCTCTTAACATTACCGGATCTCCTCTCACTTCTCAAAATTCCGTCTGTACTCAGCATCAGTCAGCAGGGATTCCGTCGGGTTACTTCTTCATTTTACCGCAAATGAACAAAATGTTCATATAGAGCTGATATATTAAATGCGAAAAGCATCACTGTACTGTCATTCGTTATGATTTATATCGGCATGCTTAGAACTTTTTTTTAGATACTTTATCCAAATTATTTAACATAATTCCAGTTCCTTTGACCACGCAGTGCATAGGGTCTTCTGCAACCAATACGGGTACGTGCAATTCTTGGGACAACAGCTCTTCGAGACCATCCAGCAGCGCACCGCCGCCGGTCAAAATGACGCCACGGTCGATAATATCTGCCGACAATTCCGGTGGAGTCTGCTCCAATACCATTTTAGCGGAACTGACGATCGACAGAATGGTGTCGGACAGCGCGTTCTGAACTTCATTTGCCGTGATTGTCACTGTCTTCGGCAGACCGGTAACCATATCACGACCACGAATATCCATCTCACGTTGAATGCCGCTTGGACGAACGGTAGCGATATTGACTTTGATGTCTTCCGCTGTACGTTCACCAATCAGCAATTTATATTCATTTTTAATATAGCGCATAATGGAATCGTCGAATTTGTCGCCAGCTACTTTTAATGAAGAAGACGTAACGATATCCCCCATCGACAAGACGGCAATATCAGTCGTACCGCCACCGATGTCGATTACCATGTTACCGCTCGGCTCAAAAATGTTCATGCCTGCACCAATCGCAGCCGCTTTCGGTTCAGCTTCCAAAAATACATCTTTTGCTCCCGTACGCTCTGCCGCTTCGCGAATCGACTTTTGCTCAACGGAGGTAATGTTCGTCGGCGCACAAATGAGAATGCGCGGATGACTGTACCAGTTGCGCGCACCTACTTTATTAATAAAATGTTTAAGCATCGTTTCTGTTACATCAAAATCAGCAATAACGCCGTCACGCAGTGGACGAATCGCTACAATATTGCCTGGTGTTCTGCCGATCATGCGGCGAGCTTCCTCACCGACAGCCAGTACGCGTTTGGTGTCTGTTTCCAGCGTTACGACAGATGGTTCATCCAGCACTACACCTTTACCTTTTACGTGAATGAGTACGTTTGCCGTACCCAGATCAATTCCGATATCCTTGCTAAACATGTCAAGAGCCTCCAAAAGTCGTATTTCCGGTAAAAGAGTCTCTTATCACCACACCGTCTGGGCGAATTCACCAACAAAGCTGTCTGTAAGTTCGGTTGCTACCATGGATCACAGAATTCGCATTTCGTCCAAATGCTCAGATCGTCAAACTCTTATCACGGTCAATCTTTATTAAAATTAGCATAATTGCATAGGGGATTCAACGATAATGTTCGGGAATTGGCGGAAGTAACAGTAATGTAACCAAGCAAAAAGCCGGACACATGGTCCGGCTTCGGCTTTTGATCTTATGAGAGGCTAGATTGACGAAAATGGCGGTCATCCCTATGCGCCCTACAAGCGTATATGGAGTAACTGGTATTCCGCGCTTCTAGCCAGTTATTTAACATTACACGCCAGTCGTTTGTACATTCAGCATCGATGCACTTGCGGTTTTGGCTTTTTCAGCCAGCATCGCAGCAGCTTCGCTTGCCGATGGTACAGTGTTGACTTCGGCTTCTTCCAGACGCCAGATGTCTGCACCCAGACCGGACAGCTTTTCAGCCAGATGTACATACCCGCGGTCGATATGATGAGTACCGCCCACTTCGGTTGTACCTTCGGCAATCAGACCAGCACAGATCAATGCAGCACCAGCACGAAGGTCGGTTGCACATACTTTAGCGCCAACCAGTTGTGGACCGCCTGTTACGATGGATGTTCTGCCTTCGATACGGATTCCCGCATTCATCAGGTTGAACTCATCCACGTGCATAAAGCGATTCTCAAACACAGTTTCAGTAATGATGCTGGTTCCTTCGGACCCAAGCATCAACGCCATCATTTGCGCCTGCATATCCGTCGGGAATCCAGGGTAAGGCAATGTTTTGACATCTACAGCACGGAGCGGATGATTAGCGACAACACGTACACCATTCTCATCCGGTGTAATTTCTACACCCATTTCTTCCATTTTGGCAATGACTGGACCCAGATGGTCTGCAATCGCGCCTTCGACATATACGTCGCCGCCCGTGATAGCCGCAGCTACCATATACGTTCCAGCTTCGATACGGTCAGGAATAACGGTATGCTCGGTTCCCTGCAGTTTTTCCACGCCTTCAATGCGAATTACTCCTGTACCTGCACCGCGAACTTTGGCACCCATTCCGTTCAGGAAGTTTGCCAGATCCACGATTTCTGGTTCTTTGGCAGCATTCTCAATCGTTGTGATACCCTCTGCCAGAGTAGCAGCCATCATGATGTTCTCGGTAGCACCCACACTTGCAACATCCAGATAAATCTTGGTGCCGCGCAGTCTGCCATCGCATTTGGCTTCAATGTAGCCATGACCCAGATTGATCTCTGCGCCCATTGCTTCAAAGCCTTTCAAATGCTGATCAATCGGACGTGTACCAATGGCACAGCCGCCCGGCAGCGAAATACGGGTTTTGCCCAGACGGGTCAACAGCGGACCCATTACCAGAAAAGAAGCACGCATTTTGCTAACCCACTCATACGGGGCTTCGCAAGAAGACAATTCCTGTGCATCGACATGGATTGTCTCATTCTGGTATGTAACCACAGCTCCAAGCGATTCCAATACTTTGTTGATAGTCATTACATCGTCAAGGGAAGGTGCTTCGTGAATGATGCTTACACCTTTTTCTCCCAGTAAAGAGGCAGCAATAATCGGGAGAACTGAATTCTTTGCCCCGCTAACTTTGACATTCCCTGTCAATCGCTTGCCACCGCGGACGATAAATTTGCTCATTAGGATTCCCTCCGCGCGTCATTTTGCTTGTCCGGCATTATAAGTTGGATATGAATAGTAGTGTGAACATGGCGGTGGCCCTGTGAGTCATGCTGTCTGATCAAATGAAATGCCAGCCTGTATGCTACCCTATTATCTTCCGGTTTACGATGCCTATTGCATGTAATTTTGATTTTAATATTTAATGTAATGGTTGATATTCCAGCGGTTGTCCAGTTCCAAACATGAAGTCAAATGTGCGGTTACTTGAATCATAATAAGACGGCAGCTTAATAAATGAAATAAGCCTAAAACACTTATAACCGTAATCCCCACATTCAAAACATAAATCGCAATGCCTGTGTCCACTGGAGATAGTCGAGCAAAAACGCGGATACGAAATGCCCAAGCACAATCGCCAGCAGTAAATGAAGCATTTTACCGGCAGCACTCTTGGGATGACGAACCAGCAGATCAAACTTGAAATTTTGCAACGCCCACCATGAAAGACCAATGCAAAGCAGCGAGATGATAATGGATAGCAAACCGTTTGTGCCGACAGCGGCTCCCGCATCTACTGTGCTCATTCCAGCTCACAGCCTCCTTACATAAATTACTTGGCAATCAGTCTTTTATACGGACTATTCTATAATACTTGCCCTTCACCAAAGAATCTAGTCCCAAATTTACAAATTTCACTGTATAAATGGCATATTCGTACATTTCCTGAAAAAAATCAGTATTTTCGGGTGTTTCCTGCCTTTAAATCAGCTTTTTTCAGCGAATCTCTTCATTCTACACATGGGTCTAAACACCCAGCGACACAAAAACAGCCGGACCGTTATCATGACGGGCCGGCTTGTTTATGTTATCGGTTTTCACCTGAAGAAGATACTTTGATACGGTTCATCGCGCGTTGCATAGCAAGCTCGGCACGACGGAAATCAATATGATCCTGACTGGAGCGATTGCTCAGTCGGCGCTCGGCACGCTCTTTGGCAGCGCGTGCGCGTTCCACATCGATATCATTGGACCGTTCAGCACTCTCTGCGAGTACGACCACTTTGTCGGGACGCACTTCTAGAAAGCCGCCTTGAATCGCAAATGTACTTCTTTTGCCGCCAGCCTGAAACGTCAACGGTGCCACTTTGAGTGGAGTAACCGTTGGAATATGGCCGGCGAGAATGCCCAATTCGCCTTCGACACCTGTAGCGATCAGACGATCGACCTGTTCGGAAAAGACCAGACGCTCAGGTGTGACGATTTCCAATAAAAACGTGCTCACTTTCATCCCTCCTCACGTTTTGCAGGCATGCTCTTACAGTGTTTTCGCTTTCTCCACTGCTTCCTCGATTGTGCCTACAAAGAGGAATGCTGCTTCTGGAAGCTCATCGTGTTTACCATCCAGAATCTCTTTGAAGCTACGTACTGTTTCTTTTACTTGTACATAGCGACCTTTGATACCAGTAAACTGCTCGGCGACGTGGAATGGCTGGGACAGGAAACGCTGGATTTTGCGCGCACGCGAAACGGTCAGCTTGTCTTCCTCGCTCAGTTCATCCATACCGAGGATGGCGATAATATCTTGCAGCTCTTGATAACGAGCCAGAATGCGTTGTACGCCTTGCGCTACATTGTAGTGCTCTTCGCCAACTACTTCTGGTGTCAGGATACGGGAGCTGGAAGCCAGAGGATCAACCGCTGGGAAGATACCCATCTCGGAAATTTTACGCTCCAGGTTGGTCGTTGCATCCAAGTGGGCAAATGTTGTTGCCGGAGCCGGGTCAGTATAGTCATCCGCAGGCACGTAGATCGCCTGAATGGACGTAACGGAACCTTTTTTGGTGGAAGTAATACGCTCTTGCAGCTGACCCATCTCAGTAGCGAGGGTTGGCTGGTAACCTACCGCGGACGGCATGCGACCCAGCAGGGCGGATACTTCGGAACCCGCTTGTGTAAAGCGGAAGATATTATCGATAAACAGCAGTACGTCTTTGCCTTCTTGATCACGGAAATATTCCGCCATTGTCAGACCAGTCAGTGCAACGCGCAGACGTGCGCCCGGAGGCTCGTTCATCTGTCCGAATACCATTGCTGTTTTATTAATAACGCCAGACTCTCTCATCTCGTGGTACAGGTCATTCCCTTCACGAGTACGCTCACCAACACCGGAGAATACGGAGATACCGCCGTGCTCTTGTGCGATGTTGTTGATCAGTTCTTGAATCGTTACCGTTTTACCTACACCGGCACCACCGAACAGACCGATCTTACCGCCTTTTGCGTATGGTGCGAGCAAGTCGATAACTTTGATCCCTGTTTCCAGCATTTCTGCTTGTGTGGACAGTTCATCAAATTTTGGTGCTTCACGGTGAATTGGGTTGTTAATCTCGGAAACCACATCACCCGCTTCGTCGATTGGCTGACCGAGTACGTTAAATACGCGACCCAGTGTTACTTCACCAACTGGAACGGAGATGGGTGCACCCAGATCTTGTACTTCCAGACCGCGCACAAGGCCGTCTGTGGAAGACATTGCAATACAACGCACCAGGTTATCACCCTGATGGTTGGATACTTCAAGCGTCAGATCGATCTTTCTACCGTTTTCCAGTGTTGTATCGACCTTAAGTGCGTTCAGGATTTCCGGCAGTTGACCACGATCAAACTCAACGTCGACAACCGGACCCTGAATACTTACAACGCGTCCTGTATTCATTATCCTTTTCCCTCCTACTGACTTGCTGTATCAAACCATATTGGAAGCGGTGTTGCAGCGGGACATGCCCAGCAACCATCCGCTTTGAAAATGTATTGCCATGATGACGATAGATTATGAAATGGGATGTTCATGCAGTCAAACTGCATCTCATACGATCCACTTCTTAGTTTTGTGCGTTTGCACCTGCTACGATCTCGGTAATTTCCTGGGTAATAGCCGCCTGACGTGCACGGTTATATACCAGTTTGAGATCGCCGATCATTTGGGAAGCATTCTTCGTTGCGCTACCCATTGCCGTCATACGTGCGCCCTGCTCACTTGCTTTACCTTCCAGCAACGCATTGAAGATCAGGGTTTGTGCATATTTCGGCAGCAATACAGCCAGTACTTCCTCGGCTGAAGGCTCATATTCGTAGCTCGCCGTTACCGTATCGGATTGTACTTCCATTGTATCCATCGGAAGCAAGCGTACAGATGTCGGTGTTTGCGTTAACGCGTTGATAAACTGGTTATAACATAAGTACAGCTCATCGTAACGACCTTCTTCATACCCTTGAATCGCTGCCTGAGCAAGTGATTTGATATCCGCATACGACGGGAAATCCGTCAGTTCGGCTACCGAATCAGTCACAGGCATCGTGCGACGACGGAAGTAGTCACGGCCTTTACGTCCAATGACAAACAGTTCGTATTCGTCCGCGGACGAATGACGCTTGTTGATGTCAGCGCTGACCTGACGCAGAATGTTGGCATTGTAACCGCCAGCCAGACCACGATCGGATGTCACGATTAGGTAAGCAACACGTTTAACCGGACGTTTGTCCAGCATAGGATGCTTAACGCCTTTTGTGCCAGACGCAATGCTTGCCACCACTTCACGCAGTTTATCGGAGTACGGGCGTGCTGCCTGTGCTTTCTCCTGTGCTTTGCGAAGCTTGGAAGCTGCGACCATTTCCATCGCTTTGGTAATCTGTCTTGTGTTCTGAACACTTTTGATCTGCCTTTTAATCTCACGCATACCTTTAGCCATATGGTTTCACCACCTTAACCTTTGAATCGCGTTCAAAGTCATACGATCACTGCCAGTTCCAAACACTGGCTGACAGCAAAGTCGCACTCCTGTTACGGAGATATTGACTGCTGCAAACATGCCGCAGGTCAGTCATCATATACACCAGTGCGCGGGATATGATCATCTGACCTGAAGATGCGTGCTGTTGCGGACAGTCTGCCGGACTTATACATCCAAAGCAGCCCTTATCGCGCATGATTTATGAGAGGCTGACCGGCATCAACCGGACAGCGGTTCGTTCAGAGCAAATATTAGCTGGTTGCAAACCCTTTTTTGAAGGCTTGAATCGCTTCAACCAGAGCAGCTTCGTTATCGGAAGTCAGGTCTTTGGTATCGCGGATCGATTGCAGAACAGCATCATGACTTGTTGTCATGAAGGACAGGAATTCCGATTCAAAACGGCGTACATCGGCTACTGGAATATCATCCAGATGACCTTTGACTGCCGTGTACAGGCTGACTACCTGCTGTTCAACGAGCAGCGGTTGGTTCACGCCTTGTTTCAGAATTTCCATCATACGTGCACCACGGTTCAGACGGGACAATGTCGATTTATCAAGGTCGGAACCGAACTGAGCAAATGCTTGCAGCTCGCGGTATTGCGCCAGATCCAGACGCAGTGTACCTGCAACCTTTTTCATCGCTTTGATCTGTGCGGAACCACCGACACGAGATACGGAGATACCTACGTTGATCGCTGGACGTTGACCTGCATAGAACAGATCGGACTCCAAGAAGATCTGACCGTCGGTAATGGAGATAACGTTGGTCGGGATGTATGCCGATACGTCGGACGCTTGCGTTTCGATAAATGGCAGTGCCGTCAGGGAACCGCCGCCTCGTGCGTCACTCAGTTTCGCTGCACGTTCCAGCAAACGGGAGTGCAGGTAGAATACATCACCAGGGAAGGCTTCGCGGCCCGGTGGACGACGGAGCAGCAAGGACAGTTCGCGGTAAGCGGCTGCCTGTTTGGACAGGTCATCATAGATGATCAGCGCATGCTCGCCTTTGTACATAAAGTACTCGCCCATTGCGCAGCCCGCGTAAGGAGCTATGTACAACAGTGGGGACGGATCGGATGCGGATGCAGTCACGATGATCGTGTATTCCAGTGCACCGTGACGGCGCAGCGTTTCCACTACCTGTGCTACTGTAGATTGCTTTTGACCGATAGCAACGTAAATACATTTTACGCCTTGGCCTTTTTGGTTGATGATCGCATCGATGGCAATCGCCGTTTTACCTGTTTGACGGTCACCGATGATCAGCTCGCGCTGACCGCGACCGATCGGTACCATGGCGTCAATCGCTTTGATACCAGTTTGCATCGGCTCATGAACCGATTTACGGTCGATAACACCCGGTGCAGAACCTTCAACTGGACGGAATTCGGTTGCTGCGATTGGACCTTTGCCGTCTACGGGTTGACCCAGTGGGTTAACAACGCGACCCAGCAGGGCTTCGCCAACAGGAACTTCCATGATGCGGCCTGTACGTTTTACTTGGTCGCCTTCGCGGATGTCTGTATATTCACCAAGGATAACGACACCGACATTGTTTGCTTCAAGGTTCAGTGCCATCCCCATAACGCCATTGGAAAACTCAAGCAGTTCGCCGGACATTGCGTTTTGCAAGCCGTATACGCGAGCAATACCATCACTTACTTGGATAACGGTACCGACTTCAACGACTTCAATATCGCTTTTGTACTGCTCGATTTGACTTTTAATCAATGTACTGATTTCTTCAGGTCTGATACTCAAGTCAGTCCCTCCTGTCTCTTATGCTTGTCTCCGAAAAGACTTTTCCAGACGTTCCAGTTTGCCCGAAACGCTGCCGTCATACAGCTTATCGCCGATGACTACTTTGAGTCCGCCAATCAGCGACTCATCAATTACATTTTGTATACGAAGACGCTTGCCTGATAATTGACCGAAGGTAGCGGACACTTCTGCCTGCTCTTGCTCGGTTAATGGAAACGGTGTGTACACGGTAGCATCTGCAACATTCAGCGTATCGCTGACAATATTGTTGTAGCTGCTCAATAGTTCGGGAAATACCTCATATCTACCGCGCTCAATCAAAAGCACCATTGTACGCAGCAGAGCATCGGAAACTTTGCCCGAAAATACGTTATCCAGCACCTTTTCCTTATCAGCCAGCGATATATTCGGCGTAGCGATAAAATTGCGGAATTCATGATCCGCTGCCAGCGCGTCGACAACGGCTTTCAGTTCCTGACCAGTTTCTTCCACACGTCCACTGTCGGACGCTGCTTCAAAAAGGGCTTTGGCGTAACGGGACGATACTACAGTATCGCGGCTCATTGTCTGATCCCTACGTCTTTCAGGTAATCATCCACCAGTTGTTCCTGCGCTTTTGGATCAACTTCTTTTTGCAGCACTTTGGAAGCGATTTGTACGGAAACAGCACCGATTTCGCTGCGCAGTGCAGCCACGGCTTTGTTTTTCTCGTTCTCGATATCGCGAGCAGCCTCGTTTTTGAGACGCAGCGATTCTTCTTTTGCTTGGTTGATCAGCTGTTCAGCTTGGCTGTTGCTCGTTTGACGAGCTTGCTCAAGAATATCCTGAGCATCTTTACGTGCCTGCTGCAAAGCCACTTTTTGTTCTTCTACATATTGAGTTGCCTGATTGCGCGTCTGAGCTGCTTCGTCCATCTGCTGCTTGATCAGTTCGCGGCGTTTTTCCATCACCGAAAACAGCGGACCAAATGCATAACGGTTCAAGAGCCAGTACAGGATCAGAAACGCAACGATCACGATCACAAGGTTAGTCCATTCAAAATGCAAATCAGTTCACTCCTTCCCCGAAACTTCCAAATCGAAATAACATGATATTAATGAAGAGCAATGAAGATATCATCCGAATCCTATGACTTCACGCACACTTACGCTAAAAAGAAGGCGCGGATGGCTGTGGCCTTCCCCGCCAGTTATTTGTTCTTTGATTATGCAGCAGCGTAGAAAATGAACGCCAGTACTACACCGATGATTGGCAGTGCCTCTACCAGACCTACACCGATAAACATTACTGTTTGCAGTGTGGATTTCGCTTCTGGTTGACGAGCGATACCTTCGACTGTTTTACTTACGATCAGACCGTTACCAATACCTGCGCCCAATGCGCCCAGACCTACGGCGATAGCTGCCGCCAGAAATGCTAATGCTCCCATTGAAAAAATCCTCCTTAGAGTGTGTAAATTATTATTTATGTTGAGCCCGGTATGAAGGGATATCCAACTTCCGAACTGTGAAACCAGTGACATAGAACCATCAGACCACGCTATTCAAAATGCGCTCTCAAAAGTCGATAATGAGTTAATGATCCTCATCCGTCTCCAGCGATTGCGATATGTATACCATAGCCAGAATGGTGAAAACGAAAGCTTGGATTGTACCAACAAAGATACTGAATCCTTGCCATACGATCAAGCCCAGTACAGAGGCAACTGCTCCTACTCCGAACCACAGTGTCGACATTTTGAGCAATACGGAAATCAAAACCTCACCGGCAAAAATATTACCGAATAGACGCATTCCGTGTGTCAACAGTTTCGAGAACTGCTCGATCAAGTTGATTGGGAAGAAGAAGAAGAACGGTTTGAAGTAATGACCGAAATAGTGCTTCGGATTCTTCACAATACCCAAGAAGTGAACCAGAACGAATACGATCAGTGCTAATCCCATTGCGGATGCAGCGTCAGCGGTTGGTGATTTCCACCAGCCTACCTCAACATACTCTTTGCCTGAACTCAATCCATCGAGAACCGATGTGAGCGGCAGACCGAAGAAATTAGCTGCTGCAGGGTCTGTATACTTGAACGGAACGACAAGCGGTAGACCGAGCATGTTACTGACAAAAATAAACATAATCAATGTCAGACCGAGCGATAAGAACGGTGCTCCCTTTTTATAGTCCATCGTACTGGAGATCAAACCCTGTACGAATTCAACTACCCATTCCATAAAGTTTTGCAGCTTGCCTGGATTCTCTACAGATAGATTGCGAGTAGCCAGCTTTGCTAGTGCAAATACAATGATACCACTTACAATTACGGTTAGAATCAGTGCAAGGTCAAAATTTAAACCTGCAATCTGAACTATCGGTGCTTCATGCATTTTTCTCACCCCTTTCGTTATCGGAGTTCAGCTTGTTTTCGCGGCGAGAAAGGATAAAGCCGATAATGACAAGTGCAAACGGTGCAAATACAAGGCTTCCAGCAAGTGCATGAATCTCAAACACCTTTGGAAACTCGACTGCAAGAATAACGGCACCAATCGAAAAAGCCGCCCGCTGTGCAAATCCCAATCCTTTGAATCTCTTTCCTGTACCGCTTGCTGCCTCATCGGTCATCTTTTGCACCTTTTTGGCTAAATACTTCGTATTCACGAAGCTAACCGCCGAGCCCACAATCAGCCCAAAGGCGATGGGACGGTATTCCGGAAGCAATGCGACAGCAAGGAAACAAAGCGCGAGAAAAACAAAGGTGGTCCGGGTCAGCCAATAAATGTACGCTGGTATTTCATTCATTCGGTTCCCCCACTATTTTCTTAATGATGACAATGATACCTACAATGCCTGCAAACAAACCTGCAAGCACACCGATGGCAATACCGATTCCTGAGCCATTCCACATTCGGTCCAGCCAAGAACCAAACCAGAATCCGGCAAGTGTGCACACAGTCAGATCGATACCGATCGCACTCACCAATCCAACCGCCTTCCAAGGCGATGAACCGTCCGGTTTGCGCTGTTGTTGTCCTGTCATAACACACTCCACCCTCGGAATCCCAGTTCATTGTACTGAATCGTTCAAGTCTTTGTCAAACCATTTCGCTTTAGCACTTTAACGCAAAGTCTTCACGAAACATCACTTGATACTGTGCGTTTGATCACACGTACCCTACAGTATCACTGTATACTGCAATCCGCTTTTTCACAAGACGGCTGTGGGTCCTTTTTTGAACGTTGTGTGAAATTCTTCGGGACGCTCTTCCAAAACACCATAATGGTGCAAAATTGCATTGACAATTCGTTTGGAAGCCTGCCCATCACCGTAAGGATTCGCTGCTTCACTCATCGACGCATACAGCTCTTGATCTGTCAGCAGTGCGTGAGCACGTTCATAAATTTTGGCTTCATCTGTACCAACCAGCTCCAGCGTACCAGCATCGATACCTTCTGGACGCTCGGTTGTATCGCGCAGAACAAGCACCGGTACGCCGAACGATGGCGCTTCTTCTTGCAAGCCGCCCGAATCAGTCAGAATCAGATGAGTATGCGGGTAGAAATTATGCAGATCGACAACATCAAGCGGATCAATTAGCTTGATGCGCGGGTGGTTGCCCAGAATTTCGTACGCTGGTTCTTTGACCGCCGGGCTTGGGTGAACCGGATACACAATCGCTACATCTTCGAACTCGTCAGCAATACGTTTCACGGCACGGAAAATGTTGCGGTGTGGCTCGCCCTGCGATTCACGGCGGTGGGCCGTCATCAGGATCAAGCGCTTGCCTTCCGCCCATTGCAGTACCGGATGGCTGTAATCAGGCTGTACAGTATATTGAAACACATCTGTTACTGTATTGCCTGTGATATACACGCTTGACGGAGACTTATTTTCCTTATGCAAGTTGCCTGCGGACCATGCCGTTGGTGAGAAATGTAGGTCAGCCAGTACACCAGTCAATTGACGGTTCATTTCTTCTGGGTACGGCGACATTTTGTTCCATGTACGCAATCCCGCTTCCACGTGACCGACGCTAATTTGTTGCATAAAAGCAGAATAGCTTGCTAAGAATGTAGTCAGCGTATCGCCATGCACCAGCACGATGTCTGGATTCGCATCGCGCAATACAGGCTCTAATCCCTGCAATACACGAATCGAAATCTCGTTCAGTGTCTGGCGATCCTTCATTACGTCCAGATCGTAATCCGGCGTAATATTGAACACTTCCAGCACTTGATCCAGCATCTGGCGGTGCTGTGCGGTTACACAGACGACCGATTCGATATGCTCTGGATGCTTTTGAAGCTCAAGAATGAGCGGAGCCATCTTGATTGCTTCGGGACGTACACCAAAAATCGTCATTACTTTAATCTTTTTCATAACTGTGGTTTATACCTCGCTTTACTTAGTTCCGTAGAGACGGTCGCCTGCATCGCCAAGACCCGGTACGATATAACCGTGATCATCCAGACGCTCATCCAATGCAGCTACATAAATGTCGACATCAGGATGCGCATCCTGTACCGCTTTGACACCTTCCGGTGCGGCGATCAGGTTCATCATTTTGATCTGGGTGCAGCCGCGCTTCTTGAGCACGTCGATAGCAGCAATAGCGGAACCGCCTGTTGCTAGCATCGGATCGATAACAATCAGCTCACGCTCCTGTACATCCGTTGGAAGCTTCACATAATACTCCACCGGTTGCAGCGTGTCTGGATCACGGAACAGACCTACATGACCTACTTTTGCTGCGGGCAGCAGTTTCAATACGCCGTCCACCATACCTAGACCGGCGCGCAGAATCGGCACGAGACCAAGCATACGTCCAGAGATGACTTTACCTTCCGTCTTCACGACTGGCGTTTCGACCGGGATGGTCTCCAGTGGAATATCGCGTGTAATCTCGAATGCCATCAAAGTAGCTACTTCGTCCACAAGTTCGCGGAATTCCTTCGTATTGGTGTTTACATCACGAATAAATGTAAGTTTGTGTTGGATCAAAGGGTGATCGCATATCACCAGTTTTGCCATGATTTGTCCCTCCGGTATATGTTCAATAATAACAATGGTAAGTCCTGTCGTGGCGTATGTATTCAAAACACATGGCGCAAGGTTGAGGACCGGGGAACACACTTCCCCCCGTAAATCTTGTCTATTATATCATTACATGAGGTCAATTTCACCAGCAACTCCGACGAATTCATGCAATTCTCGAATATCGTAGTATAACGCTTACAATTTCCAGATGATAGCGTATTTATCCTGAAATCACCCAGTACTTACTATTATAATAGGAAATGGCTTGAATGGGGCAAATTATTTTTATTTTTTCTCAAAAAATTTATTGCACCCTCCAGCCATAAAAAAGCCGGCAGATCATCGCGGATCTGTCGGCTTTTCTAACATATGAAGCGGCTTATTATTCCGCCCATGCCATATTTCTTATTATAAAAGAAACGTATGTGCAATGACGAATATCATTTATCGAAACAGTCGGAATGATAGACTGAATTGCACAAATTCATGATTCGTTTACTTAGTATTGAATCTGTTGATACAGCGGGAACTGAGCAGTCAGTTCAGCTACATCTTTGCTTGCTTGTGCCAGTACTGCTTCGTCTTTAGGAGCTTTCAGTGTAGCGGCGATGATCTGACCGATCTTCTTCATCGCTGCTTCGTCCATACCGCGCGATGTTGCTGCTGGTGTACCCAAACGGATACCACTAGTGATGAACGGGCTTGTTGGATCGAATGGAATAGCATTTTTGTTCGTTGTGATCCCAACGGAATCCAGTACATGCTCAGCTTCTTTACCAGTGATGTTTACGCTACGTGTGTCTACCAGCATCAGATGGTTGTCGGTACCGCCCGAAACGATCGTCAGACCTTCTTCTACTAGTGTTTCCGCCAATACTTTAGCGTTTTTCACTACATTTTGCGCATAAGTTTTGAACGAAGGTTGTAGCGCTTCACCCAGTGCAACCGCTTTGGATGCAATCACGTGCATCAGTGGTCCGCCCTGTGTACCTGGGAATACAGCTTTGTCGATTGCAGCTGCCCACGGCTTGCGGCAGATGATCAGACCGCCACGTGGTCCGCGCAATGTTTTGTGTGTTGTTGTGGTTACGAAATGAGCATGTGGCACAGGGCTTGGGTGTTCGCCCGCTGCTACCAGACCAGCGATATGCGCCATATCGACCATGAACAATGCGCCTACATCGTTAGCGATAGAAGCCAATGCTTCAAAATCAATCGTACGCGGATACGCACTTGCACCAGCTACGATCAGACGAGGACGATGCTTGAACGCCGCTTTACGCACGTCATCATAATCGATCAGGAAGTTATCTTCGCGTACACCGTAAGCAACGAAGTTGTACAGCAAACCGGATGCGTTCACTGGGCTACCGTGTGTCAAGTGACCACCATGCGCCAGATTCATACCGAGTACTGTGTCACCCGGCTTCAGTGCTGCCAGATATACCGCCATATTCGCCTGTGCACCGGAGTGAGGCTGTACGTTTACATGCTCCGCACCGAACAGTTCTTTCGCACGGTCGCGTGCGATGTCTTCTACGATGTCGACATGCTCACAGCCACCATAGTAACGTTTGCCCGGGTAGCCTTCAGCGTATTTGTTTGTGAGTACAGAACCCATTGCTTCCATAACCGCTTCGCTGACGATATTCTCAGATGCAATCAGCTCGATATTGTCGCGTTGGCGTTTCAGTTCCAGTCCCATTGCTTCCAGTACAGCCGGATCATTGTTTCTCAGTTGCTCCATCATTGTTCATTTTCCCCCTGATCATGTTCATTATTCGTCAAGTGACATTGTGCATGCGCTCAGGCATGTCCTATCAATCGCACGCTCCGCCGTCAGCTGAAGGTTGTGGTGTATAAACCGCGCGTTCGCCGCCAATCAATTTGGGGCGGGTACGTGCAGCATTCACTCTGGCTTCACCAAGCTGACGCAGGCTGGTGCGGTAAGGCACAGCAACATGTTTCAAATGCATTCCGATTAACGTCTCTCCAATATCAATGCCCGCATGGGCTTCGATGCTTTCCGCCAGACATGGATCTGAAGCGGTCTGGTACACATATGCCGCCATGGAGCCGCCCGCTTTGGGAATCGGTACAGCAGCGACCTCTGTCCAGTTGTATCGATCCAGACTGGAGCGTTCCACGACAAGCGCACGATTCAGATGCTCACAGCATTGAAAAGCGAGTTGAAAGCCAAACTCGCGTTGTACGTCGCGAATGCCTTCCACTAGCGCTTCAGCAATATCCAATGTACCAGATGTGCCGATATGCTTTCCGGCAATCTCGCTTGTGCTTGCGCCAATGACCAGAATTCGATCCGGTCCCAGACTAGCAGCTTCCGCCACCTCACGGGTAATCAGTGCCGCATCGCGCCGAATGGCAGCGATCTTCTCGTCATCTTTCATGATCTTTGCCTCCTTGTGCAGCTATAGGATCACCAGCTTGCAGCCGTGCAGGCTGTTCACCTGCCATGTAGTATCATTATAGCGCGGAGAAGATGCGACGGCGACATTACTTTGTAAAACACATCGCCGCTTCATGAAAAAATGCCCAAAAGACCAAAAAAAGAGCAGGACACACAGGAATCTCACTGTGTATCTGCTCTTTGCCCAGGCGACCGGCCGTATGTTCCGATGCTCCATTGTGGTTAGGTTCCACTTTTGTCGCCAGTTACATCGGATCTGTCTTTGTGCTTCCATCATAAGGCATGTTTTTTGGAAAATCAACTGGATTCATTTAAAAAATAAAATTATTGCGGACGATACGCTTCCAGCTTATCAAGCAGCTTTTCCAGTGCAGCGCGAATGTCGGCTGCCGCGTATTCGTAATCGTCGCGCGTACCACCATAAGGGTCCACAATATCAAAGCCGGGAATGCGCTGCTGAATTTCGATTAACCGCTCATAATCGGCGGAATCCATCGTACCACCCAATGCACGATTGATCTCGATACCGGCATGCAGACTGTCCAGTTCCTCCAGATCAGCGATGACAGAAGCGTCATTTTCCACGTATTCCTTGAGTGTATATATTTTGCCGGCAGCCTGTGGAAAACGGCGCAGCACCTGCTGCTTATGGCTGCCCGTTAACGTCAGAATCAGATCTGCCCAATGTATAGTCGTTGATGTTAATGAGGATGAAGTCAGCTGATCATAAATCTGATGATCATGCAGCACCGCTTCCGCATGACGTGATACAGACATGCCATCCACGGCAGCGACGCCGGCGGAACGGACGTCAACAGGTATGCCGCGCTCCTTTGCCAGTTTCCGCATAAAGCCTTCTGCCATTGGGCTGCGGCAGGTATTACCGGTACATACGAACAAAATATGGTGCATGCTCATACCTCCCGTTCCTTCAAATTCGGTTTCCATCCCATAGGGCGGTCTTCCGTGTCATTCATTATAGCAGACTCTGCTTACCGGTACACTACTTCGCAGGGTGTACTTACTCCACCGTGAAAATCTGACCACCTGCCGCTTTGGACAAGCGGTTCATCACTGCCAAGCCAACGCCATCCTCTGAACAGCCCTGTGCCAAAATATACGTAATATGATGGTCGTCAAACGTACGCAGGCTACCATACAATCGGCTTGCCGCCTGCTCTGGCTGGTCTACACTGCCAAGTGACAAACGCAATGCCGTACCATAATCGGTCATATCCTCGTCAAACGTTAGCACACCAACCTGCTCCCCACGTTGCTGCGCATCCAGTAACTGTTGCTGTATCCATGCACATACACGCGCCTGATTGCTACCGGTAACGATGCTCATACTGCCACGCGGTGCATAATGCGTATACTTCATCCCCGGCGATATAGGTTTCGTCTCAGCCGAGACGCCTGCCAAGCCGGGATCAAGCTGTACATCGGTAGCGATGGTGAGCAATTGCTCACGCGTAATTCCGCCCGGTCGTAAAATCAGCACAGCGCCATTGTCCTGCACCTGAATGACGGTAGATTCTACACCGACACCCGCTTCACCGCCATCAACGATACCGTCAATTCGACCTGCCAGATCATCCGCTACATGAGCAGCCGTTGTTGGGCTAGGACGCCCTGAACGATTGGCGCTCGGTGCTGCTAGCGGTTTACCAGAAGCCGTAATGAGTGACAGCGCCACGGTATGATTCGGCATCCGTACACCGACCGTACCCAATCCAGCGGTGACACGTGGCGATAATACACCATCTATGACTGGCATAACCAATGTAAGCGGTCCGGGCCAGAAGGCATCCATCAATTGACGCTCCATTGGCAGCACCCGCTGTACCAGCGCATCCAGCTGATGATTCTGCGAAATGTGTACAATTAACGGATTATCCGACGGTCTGCCTTTGGCGGCAAATACTGCTTCCACTGCCGACGTGTTGCCTGCATCAGCGCCAAGACCATAAACCGTTTCTGTTGGAAAAGCGACTACACCGCCCTGTGCTAGAACGGCTCCAGCTTCTGCCAGCTGCTGATCACGATTCTGCTGCGTCAGCTGCCAGATTGTAAATGATGGTATCTGCCCAGCATCACTCGAGTGTGACTGTGACTGTGACTGTGACTGTGACTGTGACTGTGACTGTGACTGTGACAATGATTGTCCTTCGTCGTTCATGATTGGCAACCCTCCTATCCTCATCTCTCTGCTGTTTTATGATGGCATCTATAGGCGATAGTTATATATTCAAAATAAAAGGAGCACCGTCTATGTCAGCTCGGTTCTCCTTGAAGTACAGATCGTTTGCGATTGAGACATGCCGAAACGAACACCATGTTGCTTGCTCCAACACATCGTACGATACCAATCATCATGCACCAACCGACTCATGGATTCTACGCGATGAGCAAATGACCTGATTAGGTCGCTTTGCTGCTCACATATCGATCCGAAACAGTCAGCGGATACTCATCCGTATCGACCTGATTGTGGATGCGGATACTCATAACCAGACCCATACATGCCATATTCATCAGTAGTGAAGTACCGCCAAAGCTAATAAACGGTAGCGTAATCCCAGTCAATGGCATCAGCCCGATAAACATGCCGATATTTTCAAAAATCTGATACAGCAGCATCGCTACAATCCCGATAATCAGATATGGTCCGGCGCGTTCGCGGCATTCCAGCGATACTAACACCAGTCGGTGAATCAGTGTAAAATACAGCAGCAATAACACCGCTGCACCGATAAAGCCGAATTCTTCCGCCACCACGACGAAGATCGAATCAGAATACGTCAATGGCACGCGATCCGCTTGTACGGAGCTGCCCTTCATATAGCCTTCCCCGCTCAGACCACCAGAAGCGATAGCCAGCTTGGCATTGCGTGTATGATACACCGCTTTTGCCGTCGCTTCGTCTGGCATGAGCCACGGATCAATCCGTTCCATCCAGTGCTCGCGGTTAATATCGACCAGATATTTCTCAATATTGTCGTGATACGCCACATAGCTGCGAATCCCAACTACAACGAGCAGAATTGCCAAAGCGGTCACCAGCGCTGCCTGGGTATATTTCATATTGCCGATCCAGAGAAGTGCCATAGTGATGATCAAATAGCTGAGTGCGTTACCCAAGTCATTTTGAACCATAACGAGCGCAAACGGCACAAAGGTCACACCAAGCAGTGGAATAATATCGCGCCAGAAGCCAAGCTTCAGCTTATTCTTATTCGCCAGCATGACGGATAAGAACATGATCAGTACCAGTTTGAACAATTCGGCTGGTTGTAAGCTCAAACCGCCGAGCTTTAGCCAGCCCTGCGCATTGTTCAGCGTTTGCCCGATGATCATAACGAGCAGCAGCAGCGCCAGACCACCAATATAAATGTAGAGAGAATATTTCAGCCAGAAACGGTAATCCACCAGTGCCATCACGAAAAAAACAACAAATCCCAGCGCATAATACATCGCCATCTTGCTGGTGGAATCACCAAATTTGGCACTGGAATGGGTGGCACTATAGATCACGATCAAACTTGTGCCCATCAGCACAAGCAAAATGGCAAAAAGTGGCCAGTCGATCCGCTTCAGCTTTGTGATCATGATTATCTCCTTTTCGTTCCGGTCCCACGCTGTATCTTACAGCATCCCGATCACATGCCGTTCAATGCCCGCAAGATCCTTGATAATATGAATCTCCTCATATCCAGCAGTGCGCACCATATTCGCTACATCCTGTGCTTGCCCCTGCCCAAGCTCAAATGCCACCATCGCTGGTAATCCGTTCAGCAACGATAGCTGTTCCATCATGATTCGGTATGGTCCCAGCCCATCCGGTCCGCCCGCCAATGCCGTCAGCGGTTCATGCAAACGCACTTCCGGCTGCAATCCGGCAATATCCTCATCGGGAATATACGGCGGATTGGATACGACAATATCAACCCGTTGTCCGGCAAAAGGCTCCAATAAATTGCCCTGCTGCCAATGAATCGGTGTCTGCTGACGCTCGCTGTTCTGACGCGCCACCTGCAAGGCATCCGGCGAAATATCGCTCGCCCAGATGTCCCAATCTGGTAGCATCCGCGCCAGCGTCAAGGCAATAGCGCCGCTACCTGTTCCAATATCCACACAGACAGGACGACGGATGACCGAAGAAGCCCTGCGCTCTGTATCTTTGGATGTATCTTTGGACAACTCATCTTGTTGGCTGTCGGACGTGGTGTTTGCCGATGAGGGTAATACCAGATCGGCTGCCAACTTGGCTACCGATTCGACCAGCAGCTCTGTTTCTGGACGCGGTATCAATACGGAAGGAGTCACGGTAAACACTTCGCCGTAAAATTCCTGCTCTCCGATAATGTACTGCGCTGGTTCGCCAGCTGCCTTACGCTGGATCACCTGCTCCCACATCTCGCATTTGTCCTGTGGAAAAGGTTCTGGTAGCGCCATATAATATGCCGCACCCGACAATCCCAATACCCATTCCAGCAGCAGACGCGCATTGGATTCCGGCTCCATTACATCCTGCTGCTTTAAAAAAGAAGAAGCCTCAACATAGGCTTCCCTTATACTTTGCTGTACCTTCGTCTTAAATACAGGCGAATGTTCTAACACATTACGCCTCTTTTGCCATCAGGTCCGCTTGCTCAGCTACAGTCAATGCGGATACGATATCTTCGATCTCGCCGTTCATGACCTGATCCAGCTTGTGCAGTGTCAAACCGATCCGGTGGTCGGTTACACGACTTTGCGGGAAATTGTACGTACGGATACGCTCACTGCGGTCACCAGTTCCGACTTTGCTTTTCCGCTCGCCCGCGTATTTTGCTTCTTCTTCCTGACGCAGCATATCCGAGATACGCGCACGCAGTACTTGAAGCGCTTTTTCTTTGTTGGAGTTTTGGGATTTGCCGTCCTGACATGTCGCCACAATGCCAGTTGGCATATGGGTAACGCGTACCGCTGACTTGGTCGTATTGACCGACTGACCGCCTGCTCCGCTAGAACAGAACGTATCAACACGAATATCGCGGTCGTGAATCTCAATATCCAGCTCTTCTGCTTCTGGCATTACTGCTACCGTCGAAGTAGACGTATGGATGCGTCCGCCCGATTCAGTTGTCGGAATCCGCTGTACACGGTGAGCGCCGCTTTCGAATTTCAGCTTGCTGTATGCACCGCGTCCATTGATCAGGAATGTTACTTCCTTAAATCCGCCCAGATCGCTAACGTTGGTATCCAATACTTCGACCTTCCAGCCTTGTGTATCGGCAAAACGGGTATACATGCGGTACAGATCAGCCGCGAACAGAGCTGCTTCATCGCCGCCTGCTGCGCCGCGAATTTCCACGATGACGTTTTTGTCGTCATTCGGGTCTTTGGGCATGAGCAAGATATGAATCTGGTCTTCCAGTTCTTCTTTGCGTGCCGCTAGTTCTTCGATCTCCATTTTGACCATCTCGCGCATCTCGTCGTCGAGCTTCTCGCCCTGAAGCTGCTTGGCAGCATCTAGTTCCTCGGTCACTTTACGGTATTCGATATATGCTTCATATGTCGGTTGCAAATCCGACTGTTCTTTGGAATAATCGCGCAAACGTTTGGAATCGCTCGCTACATCTGGATCACAGAGCAGCTCGCTTAATTTGTCATAACGGTCTGCCAATGCCTGTAAACGGTCTAACACAGGAAACCACCTCTTTATTATTCATTCGTCTAATAGTTGTTCGCTGCATTGGCGTTCCGGTTAAAGCCGAAACCTGTCTTTTACTAGAAAAGACGACCGTGCAGCAGGATTTGTTACCAATATGGACAATTATGTGCAAAAAGCCGGATGATGAGACGTTGATCTACGGACTCCACCAACTCTGTAAAGATAAAAATAAAACCCCAGTTTCGGACAGCATCATGCCGAATAGCTTGTACGTTGACATATGCAGACAAAACATAAGGTTACGACTCTTAATTATAGCATAGACTATACCGCTTTCCTATCCTTAAATCTGCCGTTTTCGGTTAATTTTTGGAAGATGGTTTAGGTTTGCTTTTGTTATGTAATTGTATCTATACTGGGAATGCCGGAAATTGCGGCTGCCATTGTATTCCACATTCATAATCAGGAGGTCTTCGCATGGAAAAGATTGCACTGGGTCAACAGGGTCTGCACGTATCGAGACTCGGATTAGGTTGTATGGGCATGTCGGAATTTTATGCTGGACGGGATGATCAGGAATCACTACGTACGTTGGATACGGCGTTCGATAACGGTATTACGTTTTACGATACAGCAGATATGTATGGAAGCGGAAAGAATGAGGAGTTTATCGGACCGTTTATTCGCAAGCACCGCAATGAGGTGATTCTTGCGACCAAATTCGGTAATGTGCGCGGAGAAGACGGTTCGTATCAAGGGATCAAAGGCACGCCAGACTATGTACGTGAGGCATGCGAGAAAAGTCTGAAACGTCTTGGTGTGGATGTAATCGATCTGTATTATCAACATCGCGTCGATCCTGACGTGCCGATTGAAGAAACGATTGGCGCGATGGCGGAATTGGTACGTGAAGGCAAGGTACGTTACCTCGGCATGTCCGAAGCCGCACCGGACACGATCCGACGCGCTCACGCCGTCTTCCCGATCTCTGCGCTGCAAACCGAATATTCGCTTTGGAGCCGCGAGGTAGAGGATGAAATCTTGCCGCTCTGTCGAGAGCTTGGTATTGGCTTTGTACCTTATAGCCCGCTCGGACGCGGATTCTTAACTGGACAGATTCAATCGTTCAACGATCTTGCCGAGGATGACTTCCGTCGCTCGTCGCCACGCTTCCAAGGAGACAATTTCCAGAAAAATCTGGACCTTGTAGAGCAGATCAAAGAGATCGCTGCCGAGAAACATTGCGCGCCTTCACAGCTGGCATTGGCATGGCTGTTAGCGCAAGGTAACGATATTGCACCGATTCCGGGTACGAAAAAGACGAAGTATTTGCTAGAAAATGTTGGCGCATTGGATGTGACGCTGACGCAGGAGGAATTGCAGCGTATTGATGCCGTCGCTCCCAAAGGCGCTGCTGTCGGTGATCGGTACGATCAGAACAGCATGAAGACGCTCAACCGCTAAGGGTGAATGATGAATATTAGCATATTGTTATAAAAGAAAAGCCGGATGCTTGCGAACAACGCTGCATTCGGCTTTTTCGTATGATTTTCGTATGTATGGATGTCATGGCAGAATTAGGAGTCTACGGCTGTTAAAGAAAAACAGAACATATCTTACGGTACACTTCTGCCAACTTTATAAATACAACCAAGCAACCGATATAGATCATTGCAGCACCTACCGGAAAATGGAATATTTCCCATGCCTAGTTGATTTGTATAGCAGACAGATCATTCACAGAAAGCAACATATACATACAGTGAACATAGGAATGCACGAACCGATGGTAGCGGCAGTAGAACGTATACATAGAATCAATGGAGGGTATAAACAAATGTACAAAAGAGCAGCATTTCGACGTGCGAAGATGTATGCAGTGCAGTGGTTACTTGGTCTTTTCTTGGCAATAATAGCATATTCTTTTTTTCAGGATGCTACGCAATATAGCACAGGTTGGATCATGGTATGCGGTGTACTGTTGATAGGGATATGGCTTGCGAAGGATTATGGAGGGACTGCGCGTGCACGCCATTATCGTCCGGGCAAAGGGTTTGCTTATTATCGGATGGCAGACTGGCAACTGGCGATACGGGAGTGGATCATATTGCTGATATGGGCAGCGATTGTGATGTTGATTATTTTCAGTCCATTGGCAAGTCTGACATCCAGCGGAATCTCGATTGCCATTTTCCTCGGTATTCTGTTGTATCAGCGGTTTATGGCATCGGCTTGGGAACGGCGGAAGCGGCTGGATCAGCAGTTGATCGAGGTACTGAAGCAACGGAAGATTTTGAATGATGAGGAAGAGGTCGTCGCGATTTACAGCAACTTGAAGGTGCCATCTATCATTACGGGAACGGCAGCGACTGGTATTAGCGATTTGCATGTATTCTCTAATCAGCAGGCAGTATTCGTGGCGGTTACCCCGAATGAATGTATCATCGGAACTCAGCAGCCGTCATGTGCATTTACCTATACCTCCATTCCATTATCGCGCATTCAACAACTCGCTGTATTGAGCAGTGGATTATCCTATAAGAAATATAAAATAAACGATTTTGGCATGATGCTAATCATCGGCAACGAGCAAGGGCAGCAATGTAATGTGGTCTTTCCACTATCTGTTCCAACAGCTATCCAGCGTTTTGTACACGCATGGCTGCATCAGATCGATATGGCAAAGCGCGAGATGGATCGTGTAGCGCAGCAACCAGTAACACGGACGCATCCCGCCTATGTTCCATTTGAGCAGGCGCAGAACGTATCGACGTTGGAAAGGTACGCTCCGTTTGCACGCTGAGTAACGCCATAGGGCGCTAGATCGTGGTCATGCCTTACTGCTTGCTTCGTGCATAATTCCACTTCATTGCAATAGTAGTGGAATACGCATCCCATCGGTTCACCTATATTTGTACGTCAAGGAGCGCTACCGCAATGAATCTATTACATCGAACGCGCAGAGGCGAATGGAAGATCTATATCATGCATTGGATCGTATGTCTGTGTGCACTTTTATTTTGTTATATGGTCTATGATGAGGCAGGAATCAGTTACTCCTTTGCGCTTATGGTTACAGTTACTGCCATCTGCTGGGTATGGCTCCCTCGCACATTGATCCTAAATCCCAAAACATCCCATTATCGACCACACCGCGGATTTCTATTTTATCGCTTGTCTTCATCGTTTCGAATGGGATGTTTTATCATCTTTTTTCTATTATTTTTGCTAGCAACTATTCTGTTGTACATTACAGAGACTGCAGGACGATCAATGGCTATTATCTGTACAGTAATTTTGTTGGTGTTGCCGCTCTTTTACTGGTTGGTCATCAAGTATCATCAGCGACTAACCAAAGAGAATATGAAGACAGCACAATTCTTGGTGGAAAAAGGGATTCTATCGGTTGAGGATCATCTCATCGCAGCGTACAGCAATCTATCCGGGCACCGGTATGAAGATGAACTGTATTCCGATGATGATATTGAGGATTTGCGCCCCGGCGGTATGAAAGGTTCCTTCTCTTTTCCCCTTCATTTTCTGGTGCTTACTCCCTTTGAACTCATCATAGGTACACAGCGTAAAGGAGAAGGCTTTGCGTTTACAACGATTCCGTTGCAGGACATTCGGCAACTCTATGTATCTACTAACTCTATGAAACAACTCGATACCTACAAAGCGAATAATCAGTTGATTGTGATCGGAGACGGTAATGATCGACAATATCATTTTGAGTTTGGAGACGGCATGGGCACAACGATTCGCCCCTTTGTCCGGCAATTATTAATTCAACTTGATGATGCCCACCTTCGGCAAAATCCCGGTTTTATCCCACCGGTTCGCACACATCCCGCTTATATACCGTTTCAACAAATGCCGCTGCTCTCGACTACGAATGATTGGTATATGCCATTTAGAAGATAATCTTAGACTTACATGAAATGCATAAACGAACTAATCTAGCTAGCAACGCTGAGAACTAAACAAAAAAGCCGGATGGCTCAAGCTGTGAAAGGAAACATTCCTTATCCCAATCACGCTTGATGCCATTCGGCTTTTTATACTATACGCTTCTACTGCGTATGGATCATGATCTACATATGTTACACGTTGAAACGGAAGTGCATTACATCGCCGTCTTTGACGATATACTCTTTGCCTTCCAAACGAAGTTGACCGCGCTCTTTGGCGCCGTTCATCGAACCAGCTCCAACGAGATCGTCGTATCCAACTACTTCGGCACGGATAAATCCGCGTTCAAAGTCACTGTGGATCACGCCAGCTGCGCCCGGTGCTTTGGTTCCTTTGCGGATCGTCCATGCGCGTACTTCCTGTACACCAGCAGTGAAATACGTGTACAGTCCAAGCAAACGGTAAGCGGCTTTGATCAGACGGTTCAGACCGGATTCTTCCAGACCGAGTTCTTCGAGGAACATCGCTTTGTCTTCCTCATCCAGCTCGGAGATGTCTGCTTCCACTTTGGCACTGATTGGTACCACTTCCGCGTTTTCAGCAGCAGCAAATTCTTTTACTTTTATCACATAAGGATTGTTGTCGGCATCAGTTACGCCGTCTTCGCTTACGTTTGCTGCATACAACACTGGCTTCATGGTCAGCAGGTGCAGATCGCGAATGATCACTTGCTCATCTTCGGTCAGCTCCACGCTGCGTGCAGGCATATCGTTGTACAGGGCTTCCTTGATGCGCTCCAGAATCTCAATCTCCTGCGCATACTGCTTGTTGCCGCCCTTCATGTTCTTTTTGGAACGGTCGATCCGTTTGTCTACGCTCTCCAGATCGGCGAGCACCAACTCCAGATTGATCGTCTGGATGTCGCTGATCGGATCGATTTTGCCATCAACGTGCGTGATGTTTTCATCTTCAAAACAACGAACCACATGCACAATCGCGTCAACTTCGCGAATGTGGGCAAGGAACTTGTTACCCAGCCCTTCGCCTTTGCTCGCGCCGCGTACCAGACCAGCAATATCTACGAACTCAAATGCAGTTGGAACAGTTTTCTTCGGTACTACCAGTTCGGTCAGTTTGTCCAGACGCTCATCTGGAACTTCAACGATACCGACGTTTGGATCAATTGTACAAAACGGATAGTTCGCGGATTCTGCGCCCGCCTGTGTAATTGCATTAAAAAGAGTGGATTTACCTACGTTAGGCAATCCGACAATACCAGCTTTCAAAGCCATTTATATGACAACTCCCATATCTTGAATTGGTGACAGGTCTCATCTGAATTTCCACACTATTATATATGACAACCTCAGGCGTGGCAAACGATTAAACGATAAATTTATCGGCTTGTCCTTTTAACTGTCCTGCCAGATTGTTCAAATTGCCAGAAATGTCCGTCAATTCAGAAACTGACTGCTGCTGTTCCAAGGCACTGGCTGCCACTTCTTCGGTCATGGCTGATGTTTGCTCGGTGGTGGCAGCGATATGCGTCAGATGCTCCTCCACCTCGCGACGGATATGCTGCATACGGTCGGTTTTGTCCGACAGATCGCCAGCAAGACGTTGTACATCCTCAGACACCTGACTCACCTGTTCAAAAGATTCCATACATTCAGCAATTCGACTTTCCTGCTGCTCTGCTGATGTCAGACTACGAGCAAATTCGGCGTGAATAAGTACAATCTGCTGCACAAATTGTCCCAAAATGCGGTCGATCTCGCGGATCGATTCGCCAGATTGCTGGGCAAGTTGCCCCATTTCGCTTGCAACGACTGCGAAGCCGCGTCCCGCTTCACCTGCACGAGAAGCTTCAATCGAAGCATTAAGCGCCAGAATTTGCGTTTGCTTGACGATATCCTGTACTTGTCCGCTAATGCCAGAGGCTTGCCGTGATTGCTCTGCCAGTGTATCCGACAGCTGCTGCAATTGCTGTACACTGCTCACATTGGCTTTGCCCTGTTCCAGCAGTAATTCATGCTCACGCAATACGGTATTGCGTACCGTGGTCAGCTGCTGCGCAGTCGCACCGAACTGATGCACATAGCTGCCAATCTCGTCCATGATCTGACCGAGACGGGCGGATTGATCGACCGATTGCTCGGTTTGCTCTGCCTGCTGGGTCGCGCCAGAGGCAATTTCTTGAATCGCACGCGACAATTCTTCCGTCTGACGCAGGGTCGCACCGGACACTTCACTAATATGACCAGACGATTGCTGCAAGGTATCCGAGCTATGCTGAATACTAGAAATCATATTGGTAATATGCGCGATCATCGCATTGTTCAGATCGCTAATCTCGCCTAGCTGATCGCCAGTCATTCGCTTCGATGGAACAGTCAGATTGCCTTCTGTTACCTGTTCCATACTGTGCTTGATCTGTCCTACTTGATTCAGCATACGGCGGATGAAGATCATCGCCGCAATCGCTGCCAGCAATACTACAATTGTGAAGATCGGAATGACCAACTGATAGGCGGTAACTAACGTATTTTTGTACACATCGTTGACCGTTTTCGCTGGAATATCAATCCCGAGATAGCCGATGATTTGTCCACCGCTGTTCTTAATCGGCGTAAAGGTCGAGAACATCTCACCCCACGTCTGATCTACAATGAGCGGAGTAGTGACTACTTGCCCTGTTTGCATTTGGCTGTCTGTCGATTGGGAAAAGGTCATATCATCGCCATAGGCACTATAATCCTGATCATCCCACGGTGCTCCATCGACTGTATAGATCCATTTGTTATCCACACGGTTGAACATGTACACGTACATGGCGCCCGTCTGCTCGCGCAGCTTGATCAGTTCATTACGCAGCTCTTTGTAACCGGCAGTTTTCTCTGGATCAGCAGAAGTGTTGATGGATTGAATCGCCGCTTGATCCAGTCCAGCTGCAGTTTTCGTTGTTAAAATCGCATTGTTTTGCTGCAAGGTTGATAACGAGGATTGCTGAATCAGATGCTGGGTCGTCCACATCGTCAATCCGCCGATTATTAATAAAGGCAGCAAAATGATTAAATATAATTTCAGGCGCAATCCTGCCCTGATGTGTCGCTTCGTATTGCTCATGTTTGTTCCTCCTGGTGTCCGCTTTTCGCTGCAACAGTCGATATTTTACATTGTCGCAACATTCAGTTTAACCCCTTTATTATCGGTTTGGAGATAAAGGTTTTGTATAGTATCTTAGTAACTTTCATAAAACAATCTTTATTTCTGAAAATAAAAATTCCATTTACAGGCTATATCCATTCTTAGCCGAAGTCGCTTGTATATACAAAGAAAAACCCCGGAGAGTATCCGGGGTTGCAGAATGGAATATCCTGTATGATAGAGTGCGATTTACGATTACCTTTACCTATAACAGACTCAGTATTGATCCGTTCTTTATATCATTGTGCTGACGTCTACTTGGTTCAAGCAAACGTAGCGCCTTTGGGATATAACCGTTTGGTTTGCTGAAGGTCTTCGATACTGCCTACGCCAATACCGAACATAGCGGCAGACAATTCAAACTCAACCTGCTCTAGCACCTGCTCTAGTGCTTCGATGGAATCCACCGCTGCGCCCAGCAGAGAGCGTCCGAAGCCTGCGAGATCGGCACCAAGCGCAATAGCCTTGGCAGCATCTACCCCAGTATGCAGACCGCCACTACCAATCAGCGGAATCTCTGGCAATGCGCGGCGCACATCAACAATGCAATCTGCCGTCGAATTGCCCCAATCGGCAAAAGCCTCCGCTGCCGCACGGCGCACGGGATCATGACTGCGGAATTTCTCCACCTGACTCCATGATGTGCCACCTGCACCCGCTACATCAATAAATGCCATACCGGCGTCCGCCAATCGGCGTGCGGTCTCCCCATCAATCCCCCAGCCGACTTCCTTCACGCCGACAGGCACATCCAGTTTACTTGCCACCTGCTCCATACGGGACAGCAATCCGGCAAAATTCACATTTCCTTCTGGCTGAAATACTTCCTGCAATGTATTCAGATGCAGCACCAGTGCGCTCGCCTCCGCCAGTTCGACCGCACGTCGACATTGATCTACACCAAAGCCGTAATTCAGCTGCACCGCACCTAGATTCGCAATGACCGGAATATCCGGTGCTTCCTGACGAATATGAAATGTCGCTGCCAGCTCGTCATGCTCGATGGCTGCACGTACCGAACCAAGCCCCATTGCCCAGCCTCGATGTTGCGCTGCTTGCGCCAGACGGCGGTTAATCTGTCCCGTCGCTTCGCTGCCGCCAGTCATAGAGCTGATCAACAGCGGTGTACGCAATTCCATACCGAATAGCGACGTTCCCAGTTGCACATCGGCAAAATCCAACTCCGGCACTGCCTGATGGCGAAAACGGTAACGTTCTAGCCCAGAGGTCACACCTTCACCGGCAACATTTTCCTCCAAACAGAGGCGGACATGTGCGCTTTTACGATCCGAAATATGTCCCTCTTCGGGATGATTGTGCTTCATGTCTGCTTCCTTCCTTGATCAGAATCGGTATGCAATGGATGTCCGGCGTATACAACCAAATGTGTGTATATCCGTCCATTGGACTGTTTTCCTGCCCGATCATTTCTTATATGCTTCACTATACCAGCAATTGCGCAGATTCCAAAGAGGATCATCCTTCACATTTACGAATGCTCGGCGATATGATGTGCAACCAGTTGACCGGACAACGTAACAATCGGCGTGCCGCCACCCGGATGTGTTGTACCGCCTACATACCATAGCCCCTGTACATCCTGACTGCGATTGCCCGGACGGAAAAAGGTCTGGCGTGCGCCATTCGACGAAATGCCGTAAATCGCGCCCTTGTGTGCATACGTATCACGCTGAATATCTGCTGGCGTATAATGCTGCCATACATCCGCTTGACGAATACCTTGCAGACCGTACTGTTCCAGCATACCAGCAATCTTCTGCCCATAGGCTTGCTGCTGCTCCTGCCAATTCCAACTGGTGGATGTGTACGGTGCATTGGCAAGAATGAACAGATTGCTACTACCCGCCGGTGCCATATCCGGCTCCGAATAGCACGAATGACAAAGGTACAGCGTTGGATCTGCCGGTGCCTTACGCTCAGCGAAAATATGCTGAAACTCCGGCTCATATTGCTCTGGGAAAAAGACCGTATGATGCAGCAGCTGCTCATATCGCTGCGGTACTCCCGCCAGCGTGACAAAACCGGATAGCGACGGCTCGTAGCTCTCTATTCGTCGATCACTGAGCGATGGACGCTGCTCCGGTTCCAGCAGCATTCGGCTCGTACTAAGCACATCACCATTAATAATGACGAGTGGCGCTTCATAATGACCATTATCCGTATCCACACCAGTTACTTTGCCGGACGTGGTAAGAATACGATTCACTTCCGTTCCCGTCTGAATGGTGATCCCAAGCTCAGTTGCCAGTTTTTCCATACCACGAATAATCTGGTGCGTCCCTCCACGGACACCATATACGCCATCATTCGCTTCCACATGCGCCAGCATCGCGAAGATCGCAGGCGCTGCATATGGGGATGCCCCTACATATGTGGCATAACGACCAAACATTTTTAACGTATGGGGATGGCGAAAATATCGTTGCAGCAGCTGTTGCAGTGTCGTCAGCGGACGCACACGCAGTAGACTTTTCCCCATACTCGGCGTGAGTTTATCCTTCCACGATAACAGCAATGTGTTCAGAAAACGTTTATCTGCTTCGCGATATAGCGCCTGCGCTTCTTGCAAAAACCGCTTATACTGCATCGCATCCTCTGGGCTGAATGCAGCAATTTGCTGTGCAGTCACATCGGCATCGCGACTCAGATCGACGGTATATCCATCCGCAAATACATTGCGGGTACGCGGCTCCAATTCGTACAGCTGCACATAATCGTCCATAGAACGCCCCGCCTGTTCAAATACGCTGCGGAACACATGTGGCATCGTAATCGTGCTTGGTCCACGGTCAAAATGATACCCGCCCATTTCTACGGCTTGCAGCTTGCCACCGATGGTGGTTTGCTTTTCCAATATGGTCACTTCGTACCCACGTGCAGCCAGCCCAATCGCGCATGATAATCCGCCAAATCCTGCTCCGATCACAATGACTTTGCGTGTAGTGGAAGATGTATTGATATTCATCCGTACGTCCTGCCTTTCCAGCTGTATCCTTTGCCATTCAAACTGCTAATCCACGAATCGAGCAAAATCAATATCATAAACAGCGCGCCCAGCGGCATCAAAACGCCCATCCAAAACGGCTTACCGCTGAATTGATCAATAATGCCTTTGGTAATCATACCGATCAGCATTGCCGCCACAGCCCAGCTCACTAGAACAGGCTGTGCCGTAAGGGTACCTACACCTAACGCAGCCAGCGGCACCAAAAACAACAATGTATACACACAGACAATGCCTAACACCAGCCAAGCATTACGCCCCGTGCCAACAAAAATATTTTTCTTGTAGCCTTCCCATACTTGCGCAGCATTGCGATACATGCGCGCAGACGTATGACGATGCACATCCGCTAGTGTCACCGGATCGCCGACGGATTTGACCGCTTTGGCAAGCTCCATATCCTCTACAATATGATTAGCGATGCGAGCATGACCACCTGTGCGCGCATAGCTATCTCGATGAATCATCAGCCATGCGCCTGTAACTGCGAGAAAAAACGTCCTAGGGCTGCGACGCACCATCATGATCGGCAGATGATACCCGATAATAAACGCCATCATCGGGACAACAATTCGCTCCAACCATGTGCCTGTATCCATGCGCGGAAAACCGCTGATTAGACCAGTTCCTTGCGAGCGCGCAGTAACCATCGCCGCTTCCAGCGCTTCCTTTTCCAATCGTACATCTGCATCGATAAATAGCCACCAGTCTCCCTGTGCATGCTTGGACAGCTGATGACAGGCGTACGACTTGCCCATCCACTCCTCTGGCAACGGTTTGCCTTGAAACAAGCGAATGCGATCATCGGTCTGCATCAGCGTGGTAATCTCCTGCTCGGTACGGTCTTCGGAATGATCGTTAATTACTAGAATCTCCAAACGCATCGTATCGGTACGACAATCTAGAACCGATTGCAGACACTCGCGAATATTGACCTCTTCATTGCGCGCCGGAATCAATACGGACAGCAGGGGCAATTCGTGACGGTCCATAGCAGACCTTGCATCGATAGACGTATCTGTCGACGTACGTATCTGCTCGTTGTCCCGTAAAGCGGACGACTTCGCATGCACCTGCTCCCACGATTGCCGTTTGACTGTATCGCCAAGTCGCGGCATTTGCCGTAAATTCCAGATTGTAAATACCAATTGGAAGCCCAACAGGATGGTAATGACTTGCAGCAGCAATTCCATAAACTCACCTTTTTCTCCACTGGCGGTATTGGTCGTATCGGTCATCGGTCGAGCGACGGGGCGGAATCAGATGACGCTCATCCAACATATGTCCATCCTGTCTCATCATCAAATCGCGGTGTATATCTAGCTGCGAAGTCAGTCGTTCTTCTAACAATGCCGAGCATTCGGCAGCACGTAGCGCATGCCAGTCTTCTTGCAGTGGCTCCCCAATATGAATGGATGCCTGCAAACGTGCATGCTGGAATAATCCGTAATACAACGTCACCGGAATCACCGGAATATGTACAGGTGCTTGCCGTAACAATAAATGAATGCCCGGGCGAAAGCCCAGCGGACGCGTATCCAGATGCTTCATCTCTCCCTGCGGAAAAATCCACACCCGACCGCCGTTTTGCAGCAATTGACCGCCATAGCGCATCGATTGCCGAATCTCACCCGGGCTGCTTTTATCAATCGAGAATGCACCCAATTTCCCGAAAAAAGCATACCGCTTCAACTGCCGCTCCTCCATCATCACATAATGATCGGCTTGCGACGCATGCCGAAAGGCATGATACAGCAGCAGCCCATCCCACCATGAGCTGTGATTCATCACATACACCGCCGGTTGCCCGGCAGGGATTACGTCTAATTCATTACCGCTCATGGCAAAGGATTGAAACTGACGACGTAGCAAATAACGATCATTGTACACTCTGAATATGCGATCAAATGCAGCCGATTTATGCGCGGCGATCATAACGGTAACTCCCTTCCGCCAGCAGTATACCGATCAGCGCAAATACAACTGATCCCGTAATCCCATGCTGCCATGCCAACAGACCGAACATAAACAAAATCGCCTGATACAGCCATACCGCTTGCCGTCGAATCCGCCGCGATAATGTCAGCAGCGGAATACTCAGCGACAACACACCTCCCACGACAAACCAAGCGACAAAGTTGCTCCACGGCACACCGTAAAAGCCACCACTGCCGCCCCAATGCCAGAAGCCGCGTGCATGAGCAACCGGATCAAGCACTAAATCGAGAATAATAATCCATACCCCAACCAGACAGGCTCTTATCAATTTGCCCATCCAGCCGCGCAAGCCCGGCACACTGGATAGCAGAATACCACCAGTGACAACGGCGATCCAAGCAAACCCAAGAGTCCACGGTACACCCCAAATTAGCGATCCCAGCGTATCGCTATAGGCGTACTGTCCAAACGGCCAACCGGTATGTACGCCCATCCATTCCAGCGCCATGCCGCCCAACCACATCAGAGCGGCAGCAGACAGCAGATGGCGCATGGAGATGTTCTTTTCACCACTGACTGACCAGTCGGACAGTGACGTTTGCACCGTGCTCTTACGAACTAGCGACAGCGCGTATAAGGCATAAAAGACAAGAAACAGTCCATTGGAAAAATCCAGTACCCGTGGTACACCTATCGTCAGCAGCAGCACTGCCCCGATGACATACCAGACCCAAAATATCCACGCCATCCTACGAAACCGCCGGGCGGTTTAGCATATCCATATTTACATCATGACGCTGAGCAATACCGATCAGCATCATCACTTTTTGCTCATCGCTCACAACCGCGCGTTGCGTAAACACGTCATACCGATTGTCTCGAATCACATCCATGATACCGGCATAGAAGGTCGCTGCCAGCTCCACAGTAAACGCACTGCGCTCTGGATACTCGTTCAGATCACCAAGCCCTGTCGCAAACCATTGCTCTGCGAGCAAACGCAATTCTTCCATCATATTCTCAAAATTGGCATTAATCACGCCATCTTCCCATTCCTGCTCGGTGTACCCGTGACGAGCCATCAATTCCAGCGGAATATAGCGGCGTCCCCGACGACGATCCTCGCCAATATCGCGCATAATATTCACGATCTGCATCGCTTTGCCTAGCGCAATACCGGAATGGCGAATAGTCTCGCTATGCTCCCCTTTTAATACCGGCAGCAGCATCTCGCCCACGGTACCCGCAACCAAATAACAATAATGCTCCAACTCACGCATCGTCGAATAGCGAGTAAAGGTCAGATCATACGTCTGCCCATCCATTTGCCGCTGAAATGGCGCTTTAGATAAGCCCGGAAACTCGTGGAACAACCAACGCAGTGAAGGCCAGATAAAGTGTCCATCTGCCAGCTCTAGCGCCGCAAAATGCGCCTGCAATTCGCGAATGCTGTACTGCGATTGCTCCGGCTCATCTACACTATCATCAATTAAACGACAAAAAGCATAAATTACATGCACCGCTTCTTTTTGCGGACTCGGTAGCCAGCTGAATGCGTAATAAAACGATGAGGAACCCTGACGAATCATCTCTTCGCAGCTTTTCAGATCCATTTCGGTTGCGTATTTCAAATTCCCAACTCCTTTAACATTTGCTGTGCAGCCATTCGTGCACCCTGCATGACAATCGGTACACCACCACCCGGATGGACGGAAGCACCTACCGCGTATAGACGTCGAATGGTCGGAAATGGACGAGGCTGCGGTCGATACACACCGGATTGACGGATAATCGGAGCAATCCCAAAGCTGCCACCGCCGTACAATCCACTTTGCAAAGCGTCTGCCGGTGTACGTACCTTCATCCAATCAATGGAAGCACGAAGATCGGTCCAGCCGCGTTGTTCTACATTGTTTAGTACCTGCTCCACCAGTGCCTCCGTATCTTGTTCCCATGCGATGCCTTCTGCATCGGTTACTGGAATCAGGAAATACAATACACTGCGTCCGGGCGGAGCCGCTTCATCGTCAAGCGCCGTCGGATTGAATACATATACTGACGGATGCGTTGGCAACTGCCGTTGTGTGAAGGTCTGTCGCAGACTTTGATTCAGATCATCCGGCAAAAAGAATTGATGTGTCAGCTTATCATCCCAGCGCCGATTCGTGCCTGCATAGATCAGCACACAACCAGATGACGGTTGGAATGGACGACGGCGTGGCTTGAGCGGCGGATGCGCATGCTCCAGCAGCTGATCAATCGCTGGAAAATCGCCATTGAACAGCACACTATCAAACGGCAATCGCTCTCCATCTGCCTGTACACCGATACATACACCATTGCGTACTTCGAGGCGCTCCACCGGACAATTCAGCCGGATATTCACACCGCGATTATGCAATTCCTCGCCGAGAATCCGTGGCAGCGCACCATATCCGCCTTTGAGCATCCAGATACCAAAGGCATGTTCTGCATACGGCAGCATCGTGTATAATCCCGGTGACTTCTCTGGGATACCACCGATATACAGACTTTGCAACGAATACGCTTCCCGCAGACGCGGATTACGGAAATACAATCCCGCAGCACTGCTCAGATTGCGATACGCGCGTAGACTACGCATCAAGCCCAGATTGCTACGCGAGAAGAACGAGCCTGCATTCGGAAAATCACGTTCCAAAAATGAAGCCTGTCCTCGCGGAAAGAGTGGCGTCATCTCACGCATAAAGCGCTCAAATCCAGCCCCTTCACCCGGAAACAGCCGTTCCACTTCCGCGGTCTGCTGCTCCGTCCCGCGATGCTTGGTCATCACGCGTCCATCGGTATAGTGAATCCGGTACAACGGATCACATTCCAGCAATGGCAGTCGGTCACGACTAATGCCTGCTTCCTCCATAATGCCATGCAGCATCTCTGGCAGCAATACAATTGTCGGTCCCTGATCAATCTGCATCCCATCCTGCTCTTCAAAAGCAATCCGACCACCCAGCCGGTTGCTTTGCTCGAAGATCGTCACGTCCACCCCACGCTGACTAAGCAGCAATGCGGTCGTTAATCCGCCGATTCCGCCGCCGACGATGGCGACCTTTTTCCGACGGCTCATGATGGCTCCGCTCCGGCAAGCACCTTGGCAGCATCCTGTGAATGGCTGTGGGTGACGCCATCTTGCTTGAAGATCAGTGCGGTACTAATGCGTGCAGATTCGAAGATTGTCGGCAAGCCGCTGCCCGGATGTGTACCGCCACCGACCAACCATACATTGTCCACTTCTTCAAATTGATTGTGCGGACGGAATGCCATCATTTGACCCAGATTGTGTGTCAAATTAAATACAGCGCCTTGATATACATCCAGCTGCTGTTCCCAATCCAGCGGTGTGAACAGCTTCAACTGCTCGATGCGACTACGTAGCCCTTGCAGCTGCGGAATCTGCTCCGCGCGGTTCAGCATCTGCTCCTGTACCTGCTCGCGTTTGGCTTCCCAATCCGTTTCGCCGCTTAGATTCGGGGTCGGCATCAGTAGATATAGCGCCGACTTACCCGCTGGTGCTAGCGTTGGATCAAGTCGCGACGGATTGTGCACGTATAAGGATGGATCGTCTGACAATGTTTTGAACTTGGTCACTTCATCCACGTATTGATGGTAATCATTCGAGAAATGGACGGAATGATGATCCAGATCCACCTCGCCATCAATTCCCAGATAGAGCATCGCAGCAGAACACGAATACGTTTTAGCCGCAACCTTCTCTGGTGCATATTTGCGCAGCACACCCGGCTCAAATAAGCGATTCATCGCAGTAGCGAAATCGGCATTGATCACGACATGATCTGCCATAACCTGCTGTCCATCATCCAGCAATACGCCAGTTGTCTTCCCATTCTCGGTCAGCACGCGTTGTACGCCTCTACTTGTATGTACGCGTCCACCATGTTCAGAGATCACCTTTGCCATCGCTTCGAATACGGCATGCACGCCGCCTTCTGGATGGAATAAACCATAACGATGCTCCAAATACGACAAAATAGTAAATGTACCCGGACAATCCCATGCCGACATCCCTAGATATTTGGACTGGAATGTAAATGCCTGCTTCAACCGCTCATCGGTAAAATACTTGGACAAGCGTCCATATACCGTATCGTTCAGATGCAGCTTCGGCAGCGCACGAATTACATCAGTACGCATATAATCCAGCAAGCCTGCAAACGGACGACGCAGCAGCGGCATCACTTTATCCAGCTTCACATCTTCCTCTTCCAAATAGCGATAATATCCGTCTTCATTACCGGGAAACAGCTTTGCAATCTGTGCTGCGGTATCCTCACGGTTACGCGAAGGCTTGAACACGGTATCACCAAAATGAAGACTATACAGCGGTGTAAGCTCCTGCATATTCACATAGTTGTGCAGTGAACGTCCCGATAGACTGAACAACTCTTCAATCAAATGCGGCATCATCAAAAAGGTCGCGCCACGGTCAAACCGATACGCGCCTAGCTCCAGCCTGCCGGATCGTCCGCCGACCACCGGCTGCTTCTCAAATACATCCACCTCGTACCCGTGACTGGCAAGCAGCATGGCTGCTGCAAGTCCGCCCGGTCCTGCTCCAACGATAACTGCTTTGCGGGTAGACTGAGTCGCTTTCATGACATTCCCCTTTTTCCGAATTAAGATCGTTTGGTATGGTGTGCAAAAGGCTAAAATTGCAACCATTTACCCATACGCTATATATAAACAGTTAACACCCCGTTTGAACACCTTGTCCAGCACGCTGTCACACATATTCCACAATTCTCATCGATCCGCATAACATGCGAAACACATAAATACTTGTTCATACAAGTATTTGCTCCGTTTATCATAGTTTTGCTTGCTTTTTGATCCATATCATACCTATTCTATATCCTCATAATTTGCTAACTATCTATTGATTGCGTCAAATCTGCGGCTTTGTTGTTATATGGTTAGATAGGATGGATATGCACCGGATTCCTTTGCATTGCCACCCCCTTATATTGAAAGGAGTCTGTATCCACATGAGCGCATTCCCGGAAAATACATCCCCCGTGCACAGTTCACGCTCTAGCCGCCACAAAAATCAACCGAAACGGCGCAGCGGCTGGCGACTCTCAACCGTCCGCATCTTGCTTGGTCTGTTGGTGCTGTGGCTGATTGCTGTCATGATCTACCAAACAAACAAGCCATTGCCCGCAGGCGTGTCTTATGAAAGCCCTGTGTACAGCGTGGATCATGTGAATTTCTATTACGATCTCACCTATCCCGCCGCTGGATCAGGCGACCGATTTACCCAAAAAAGGCATATTTATGAGCGTGTGCTCAAGATGATCGACGAAGCGAACCAATACGTCGTCATCGATATGTTTCTGTTCAACAACTATGTACATAACGGTCAGAAGTACCCCTCGCTCAGCGAAGGGCTGGCGAACAAGCTGATCCAGCGTAAAAAGGAGAAGCCGGACATGCAAATGGTGTTCATTACGGATGAAGTGAATACTGATTACAATTCCACTCCGAATCCATTGCTGGAACAATTAAAGCAAGCGGGCATCAGCGTCGTGATGACCGATGTCGACCCGTTGCGCGATTCAACGCCAGTGTATTCGGCAGTATGGCGTACCTTTTTCCAATGGTTCGGTCAAGAAGGTAAAGGCACGATTCCCAATGCGATGGCAACATCCGGTCCCGATATGACCTTCCGTTCGTATCTGAAGCTAATCAATGTCAAAGCGAATCATCGCAAAGCGATCATTACCGACCGCAGCGCGATGGTATCGACGGGCAATATTCATGATGCCAGCGCGTACAATTCCAACGTGGCATTTGAAGTACAAGGTCCAATCATCGGCGAATTGCTCAAATCGGAACAGGCGGTCATCAATCTGTCCGGTAGTGATATCAAATTACCGACCTATAACGGCAGCACCACAGCAGCCGACAATCAAGGAACAGGTGATACCTCGTCGAACACCTTATCCACCAATTCGGCAGTTGCCAGCAATCCATCGACAGGCAATGCGGATGGCACAGCGGTCGCGGCAGCAAGCAATACTGGCTCTACAGCCAGCGCCGCAACCACTTCAACCGCTTCTGCATCCGGCTCAAGCAATGGCAGCAGTACCGGTCAGAATGGCAGTACGCTTGATCCACCCACCGATGACTCCGGTGATACGAGCGGTACATCCGCCGATGGGACAGGCAGCGGTCCGATTCAGCTGCGATATGTAACCGAAGGCAAAGTGTACGACCGTCTGCTAGAAGCAATTCGTTCTACCGAAAAGGGCGATACCCTCTGGATGGGCATGTTCTACCTCGCCGACAAGCAGGTCACTAGCGAGCTGCTGAATGCGTCGCAGCGCGGCGTCCATATTCAACTCATTCTCGATCCGAACCAGAATGCGTTTGGACAGGATAAAATCGGGATTCCTAACCGTCCCGTAGCTGCCGAGCTAAACGAGAAATCCGGTGGTAATATCGGCATTCGCTGGTACAATACGACGGACGAGCAATACCATACCAAGCTGATGTATATTGATTCCGCCAAAAGCGACGATCTGATCATCGGCGGTTCATCCAACTTCACTCCACGTAATCTCAAGGATTACAATTTGGAAAATGATCTCTGGATTTCCGCTCCAGGCGACGATCCGTTGATGCGCGAAGTAAACAGCTATTTCAATATGCTGTGGAACAATGATGGCGAACAATACACCGTACCGCTTAGCGATTATCAGGAAGACACCACTTGGCTCAAAGACATCGCGTATCGCCTACAGCTCATTCTGGGCTTTACAACCTTTTAATATTCTAACGAATACGTTGCACTTCAAATCTATTAATACCCAAGCAGGCTCTCCTACACAGACAATGTAGCAGAGCCTGCTTTTCTATTGCCCATAGTTCTTTTCCATACCCGTTTGACATCCCGAATTTGGGGTGATACTATTTTAACTAACGACCGTTAGGTAGGTGATATTGTGAATGTGAAAAGTCAATTGCTCAATATCGGATTGTCCCATTTTGCCCGTGATGGATACGAAGGAGCTTCCCTTGCCAAAATTGCTACGGAAGCTGGAATCAAAAAGCCGTCGATCTACGCGCATTTTGACAGCAAAGCCGATCTGTTTTACAAGGTGCTAAAACGAGCAGCGCGCGTACAGCAGCATTCTATTATGCGCTATATATTGGAGCATCGGCAGGACACGCTGGAGCAACAGCTGCATGGACTGCTTCATCATATTTTGGAGTTGTATCATACCGACGATACGATCAAATTCGTCGTACGCATGTCTTTTTTCCCGCCACAGGCATTGGAGCAGCAGGTGTTCCCATTAATCTATACCATGCTGGATGAGCTGGAACGTCATCTAATCAAGCTGTTTCATTATCAATTGCAGCAGGAGCAGGATACGTTGAAGCTGATCGTCACGGTGGAACAAGCGGCGCGCGCTTATATGACGTGTGCGGATGGCATCGTGATCGACATGCTGTATGGGCAGGATCAGCGCTCTATTCAGCGACTGGAGACGATCTGGCCCATCTACTGGCGCGGCATTATCGACCAGTCCTGATCGTTGGAATCGCCACGTTCGGAAACGATCAAGATTTGGAAGACATCTACATTTACATCTGGTACAGATTAGAGATACAAGATTAGAGATACGAGATTAGAGATACAAAAGGAGTGAGCGCAATTATGAATCGCAACTGGTTATATGTATTGATCGGTGGTTTGATCGAGGTGGTCTGGGTATCCGGGCTGAAGCACGCTACGACACCGGGAGAATGGACACTGACAGCTGTCGGCATCGCCGCTAGCTTTTATCTTATTATTCAAGCATCCCGCCGTTTGCCAGTCGGCACGGTATACGCTGTATTTACTGGAATCGGAACCGGCGGCACGGTAGCGGCAGAGATGCTGATCTTCGGCGAACCGGTACAATGGACGAAGATCGGTCTGATCCTGCTGCTGATGGCGGGCGTGATCGGCTTGAAGCTGGTGACTGATAGTGATAGCAAAGAAACGGCAAAGGCAGGTGAAGCATCATGTACTGGCTGAGTCTGGTTGTTGCTGGCTGCTTTGAAATTCTTGGTGTGATTTGTATGAATCGACTCGTTCGGCAGCGTTCCTTACTGAATATATTGCTGATGATTCTGGCGTTTGGTGGCAGCTTTTCGTTTCTGACGCTTGCGATGAATGGCATCTCGATGGGTACCTCGTACGCGGTCTGGACAGGAATCGGAACGGTTGGCGGAGCAATTGTCGGCATGCTTATGTATAATGAAGCAAGAAGCGGATTGCGCATTCTGTTTATCGCCATGATCGTCACGTCAGCAGTGGGGTTAAAATTGATCTCCTGATGTTTGTCTTGTTCGGCAATTGCCCAATGAAACGAACGTGGTGACACAGACTGCGGTACCGATACGGCAATCCACTCGTCACTACACGTTTTTGAAGGAGTATGTACGCATGATTACAACGGTCACGCTTAATGCGGCGCTGGATATTGTCTATCAGGTATCCACGCTGCGTCCCGACACAGTACACCGCATCCCACACGGATTAATTCTGCCCGGCGGCAAAGGCGTTAACGCCGCGCGCATTATCCATCGGTTCGGCGAGCCGGTCACAGCAGCCGGATTCGCAGCCGGTCATAACGGATACCGACTGATCTCGCTATTGCAGGAGGAAGAGATTCCGGCGCGCTTTACCGAAGCCCAAGGCGAAACCCGGTTTGCCATTACGGTATTGGATCGGGAACAGAAGACACAGACCGAATTTATTGAGCAAGGGGTCAGCGTCAATGTGCAACAGCTGGATCGGGTTGAAGAAGCGATTGCCAATCTGGCATCCCATTCGCAGTGGGTGCTCTTTTCCGGCAGTATGCCCAATGGCTGCCCTCCTCCGCTATACGGACGGCTGATCGAGATTGCAAGGCGACATGGCGCGGCGACCGCGCTGGATACGAGTGGCGAAGCGCTGATGCACGGCATCAAGGCAGCTCCGTATCTGATCAAGCCCAATGAGCAGGAAGCATGTCAGTGGGCAGGCATCTCGCCTGATTCAGCAGATCGTCCCAAGCGCTTGCGTCAAGCGCTGACCGCGATGATGGATTATGGTGTGGAAATGCCGGTTATCTCGCTCGGTGCCGAAGGCGCGATTGCCGCCGAACGCTCGACAGGCAATTTCTATGAGGTTTCCGTACCGCAACTGTCCATCGTCAGCGCGCTCGGTAGCGGCGATGCGATGATGGCAGGCATGCTGGTATCCGCCAGTCGTGGCGGTTCTACCCGTGCTATGCTGCGATTGGGTGCCGCTTGCGGAAGTGCCTGTGCACTATACCCCGGAGCCGGTATACTGGATATGGAAGATGTGTACCGCATCGGCAATCATATCGACATACAACAATCCCCTGAAGCCTAAGGCTCAGGGGATTGTTGTGCGTGCGGGAAAGCGTACATCCATGAAGATCTCACCGGTCTGCATATCACTAACCACAAAATTGATCTCATGCGGCACCAGCTCCTTGCGTGCAAACTGTCTAGCCCAGTCCAACGATGGAAATTCCCTCTCCACTTCACACGATCGGACGACGATCTTTGGCAACATGCCTTTGTGCTCGTTCAAGGTGGTCAACCTCCCTTTACTACTCCATTGGACAATTCAGCTTCGCTTGACTCCGCTTTCCCGCTATTTATTGTATAAAAATAACATTTTATACAGTGATATTTCTATTACTTAATCTATATTACATCGTAGTGTATAAAGTCTGCGCTGTGGGAGATATCAAGCGCCCGTACGTCCATTCCTTGCCAAATTATTGAGCATAACGCAATTCGGCAGCATAATGGCGCAGGTCTTCCTGATCCTGCTCCAAATAAGCAAGCACCATATCTGCCCATTGTCCATACAGCGAATGGGTTGCCTGTTGTTGCAATTGCTGGCATAACGCCGGTACCCACGGCTGCAAATAATGCTCCATAAAGTCCAGCTGTGCTTGAATGACATTGATCTGCTCCAGCGTATTGCCTTCACTCTCCGCCAATCGTTCCGCCAGCAGCGACATAAATTCCAGCTCAATGCCGATATGATCATCCGTTTCCTGAGCAGTCTTTTTAAACGTAATACCTGCACGGGAATATACCGAGTTCAGCATCGCTTCATATTCACACGGTTCCTGACCAGCACGCACATATTGTGCTGCCCGAATTCCCAACGGTAATCCATGCTGCTCGATTAACTGCTCATATACACAGCACTGCTGATTCGCATCCTGAATGATATTGGCAAGGGGTGTATCGTCAAGCGTGAGCAGCAATGTGTGAGGACGAGCAGAGAGCTGTAACACCCGTCCCGCTTCCCGCCGCCATTCGATCAGCTTGGAAAGGGTAGGCTTGCGTTGCAGCATTTCACTCAATAAACGATACGTCATGACCCGGCTGTATAACCAATCTGTATGTGTCTTCACTTCTGCATTCACCGTCATGTCAATACACTCCTTGTGATTTTTTTCACTTAAAATATGATGTCATTTCAACTATGATTGCACTATTCCCTTTACGCCATGCCGTTGGTTAGGCAGGCAGGCTGTAACCTGTTGCAATTCTTAGGGATTTGGTTTTGGACTTGACTATATTGTAACCGATATCACAAAGTTTATGTTTGTTTTACACATACGTTCATACAATAGTCATCATTTTCCAAAGATTAACTGACAAAATCGTGTCTGATGTCATGATGTCACAAACAAAAGCCCTTACGACTCGCCTTTAGGAGTCGAACGGCTTGTTTAAAATATGCAGATGGCGTGCTTGCTCATATGCTTCTGGATCATTCATATTGTACAGACACCATTCTGTCAGATCGTTGCTCTCCTGTAGCTGTGGCGGCAGCCGTTTCAATACACCTTCCAGCGGCACCTCCATCAAATTATGCTGATCTACCCAATCCATCACCTTGAATTGTCTTTGCTGCAACGCCTCCGCCAGTGATGCACGCACACTATGATGATACACTCCATACAGCGGGTGCATACGATCATCATAGGATGGGATGACCACCTGCATAAGCGGAATATCCCCTTTCTGGAAATCGTAATCATACGCCTGATCCAGCAAATGCTCCAATAAACTCGTACTGGCAAATGGCAGATCACATGCACTCAGCACATACCATTCCGCATCCATCGCATTCATGCCTGCGTATAGACCCGACAACGGACCATGACCCGGAAACTCATCTGGCGCCATCGGCAAATGCAGAAATTCATACCCTCGATCCGATGCGGAAGCCAGACAGAGCTGACCCACACATGGCTCCACTGCCGCCTTTACCCGTTCGATGACCGTTTTGCCACCTATATTCAGTAGCGCCTTATCTCTCCCCATCCGTCTGGATTGTCCGCCAGCTAGTATAATGCCTGCGGTTATCGCTTTTCTGTCACTTCGCTGTGTGTTCATCGTATTCATCCTCTCTGCTGCGTATCTTCATCTGCGTTCTCTGTATTCTATGATCGATGGAAATGCCTAGCGGCTGCAAGCCGTTTTCATTCCAAGCCTGTGTAAAATAAGCTGCAATAGTTCTACATTTTCATAGCATGTAGTTACCAGCTGGATCGAAGCAGATACAATCTGCATGTTCATAAACACCGCGATCCGCATTCCATCTATAGCCATACTAGCGATCTAGCCTACATTTTGTGCCCGTTCAACTATGTTCACTCGCGCTACCATACATTGGGATTCACAAACTCGCCGATAGCCGCATTTTCATACAAAATCGTTTGTATCCCCTTACAACTAATGATACAGTAAATGCAATGTCCCATGGAAAGGATTGTCGCATTGTGGATTCATACCCTGCCAAATCTGCTTTTACCACACTTCGGTGGTATACCTTTTTTATTTACGGAACGATGGTGATCTTCACCAGCTTCTTTCAATTATATTTGCAGGATATTGGCATGACGCAAAGTGAAATCGGTGCATTGATGGCGATTGGACCTTTTGTATCGTTATTTGCCAACCCATTCTGGGGCTATCTGGGCGACCGGATGCAAAATGTGCGGCTTGTCTTGCTGCTCATGATGACTGGTACGCTGCTGCTCGTTCAGATCGTTTTTCATTTGAATGATTATGTTGTGATGTATATCGTGATGGCATGCTTCTTCTTTTTCCAAACGCCCATGTTTGCGCAATCCAGTACGCTCATTCTGAATTATATTGATGGCACGCCGTACAAATTCGGTGGATTTCGTCTGTACGGCTCGCTCGGTTGGGCGCTAACTGCCGTCTGTGCTGGACCGATCATTGATTATCTTGGTGTGCCACGCATCGGTAATGTGTTTACAATGCTGTTATTGGTAGCCATTGCGCTTATGTTGATGCTACCAGCGCAGGTTAAGCAGCCCGGCGGCGGTGCGTCATTGAATTTGACAGCATTGAAACAGATTGGCAGTAATTTGTATTTTATCGGCTTTATCGTGCTAGGTGTGCTCGTTTCGATTCCGAATATGATGAACAGTACGTTTATCTCTCTGTATGTAATCGAGCTGGGCGGCAGCAAAAGCATGGTCGGCTGGGCAGTGTTCGCATCCTCGATCTTTGAAGCGGCGCTGTTTCTGTTGTTCGACCGTTTTCTGAAGCGCAAAGTATCCTTTATGATCGGTTGGCTGGCGCTGGTCAGTCTGTTATTCACGCTACGCTGGCTGCTGATGGCAGAAGCGATTAGTCCGATGCAGGTTATTTTTATCCAGCTACTGCATGCCGTAACCTTTGGCGGATACTTCTATGTCGGTACACAATTGACGATGATGTTCGTACCCAATGCGTTCCGCAGCTCCGGGCAGGCATTGTATACGATGACATGGAGCGGTGTATCTGGCGTCGTTGCTGGTTTTCTCGGCGGCTGGTTGTTTCAGAATTTCGGCTCCGAGCAAATGTATCTGGCGGGTGTAGCACTATCGCTCATGGGTGCGATTGGCTTTGCCTTGATGTGGCTGAATATTCGGCGTACCGATTACCATTTGCCGGATGAAGAGATATGAGCATAGGAATGGACATGGCAGAAGAACGGTAAGCCAAGGAATCGATCATGAAGTGCATCTCTGTATATCCATCTAGTTATTTCATTACAAATACCAAAAAAGTCGCGATTTCCTTTATAGGAGTCGCGACTTTTTTGATAGTCTTAGCTGTACTGCTGCTATGCGAGATCTGTATTACTATTACGATAAACCCGTATTGTCATTACGCTTTTGGCAGTTTAAACGAACTCTTCATAGATACGACAAGGTTGAACACAGGATCGCCCGGCATGGTGTATTTCGGATCAGCACTGAAATAACCGTGACGGAAAAATTGATAGCGATCGTACCCTTGGGAATCTTTCAGACCCGGTTCCACAAAGCCATGAACGACTTCCAGCGAGTTCGGGTTGATGGAGTCGAGGAATGTCTTTTCTGGAATCTCATCGTTTCCACCAGCAGTCTCTTCCACCAGTTCTTCTTCCTCGGCTTTGATCAGCGGCTCGTACAGACGGAATTCCGCTGGTACGGCTTGTGTCGCTTCGACCCAGTGAATCGTGCCTTTCACTTTGCGACCAGTAAAGCCCGTGCCACTCTTCGTTTCAGGATCGTACGTACAATGAATCTCTGTCACATTGCCGTCGGCATCCTTAACGAAATCATTGCA